>JAHQWS010000249.1 GCA_029856295.1 Promethearchaeia archaeon | reverse complement strand
TTCCGGAACCAGAAGAAGGTTTGGAATTCATTGATGTTCATTGTCATTTACCATTTCCTCGTCCGAAAAATGATAAGCTCCCTTCAGATAAAGAACAGTATATGAATTATTTTAAGATAGGCGGGAAATATTTAATTACAAGCACAATAGACATGATGACGCTAAACTTAACCCTTACTTTTATGAAAGAAATTGCAAAAAATTTAGGTTTTACTTGTGGATGGGCACCTCAAACTGTTACATACACTCCTAAAAAGAAGCATGATGATGAGTGGAAAAACTGGATTGATTATATTAAAAATAATTCTGAGAAATACCTGGCGATAGGTGAAATTGGACTTGATTTCCATCATGCTAAGACTTTAGAAAAACGGACGAGACAAATAGAGATTTTTAAAAAAATTTTCGAGTTCACTAAAGATTTAGACAAACCATATGTGCTGCATGTAAGAAACGCAGCAAAAAATGAAATGGATACACAAAATCCAAAACATAGATTTAATAAGAATGATGGAGCAAACAAAGAGATCCTCAAAATTCTAAACGAATATAATATAAATCCAAAAAGAGTTATGTGGCATTGTTTTTCTGGTCCCGAAGAATATGGAAGAATCTTATCAAACCAAGGTTTTATACTCTCAGTACCAAGTTCTGCCTATGGTTTTGATAGGTGGCAGAAAATCTCAAAACTTTCACCCTTAAATTCATTAGTAACAGAAACAGACTCCTATTATCAGCACCCTTACAAAAAAGGTCCTATTAACGTACCTTCAAACGTAAGATATGCTGTAGCCGCAATAGCCTATTCTCATAATGTGCCACAAAAAGTAGTAAGTGAAATAACTATTCAAAATGCGATAAGATTTTTTAATCTTCAAATCGAATCTGAGTAAGATTAGTTTTTTTTAGTATTTATAGCCCAAATAAGAAAATTAATAAAAAACCTATTACAATTAGAAAAAAAATTAGTTCGATTAACATACTGCGAGAATAGGATTTATCTAGCTTTTCGTAATCATCAAGAATTTCCTGTTTAATATGCTTAATTTGATCAACCTCTTTTTTTATCTCTTCGTCATTCATTTGAAACCATTTTCACTAATATATGTTTTTTAGAAACTAAGCATAGAATATGAATTTAGATATGATATTTTAATTAAAAGATTTTCGTTAGCTACATTGAAATAGATCCTTTTCTAAAGTCTGTTTTTCCAATTAGAGCATTGATGAGCACTGGACTACCTTTCTTAGCAAGAGCTTTAGCATTATTTAATATTTCCTTAATATTTTCTGAGTTATTTAATAACAGCCCCTTACCCCCATATCCATTCGCAACTATATGGTAATCATTATAAGTTAAGACCGTTGCTACATCATCCTTTAAATAGTCAACCTGTTCACGATAAATTTGTGTCCACCCCGCGTCATTTCCGATGACAGCAATAATAGGAATGTTATGACGAACAAAGGTATCGAACTCTACTATACTATAACCTGCTGCTCCATCACCATATATTAACCAGACTTCACTCTCTGGACGAACGAGTTTAGCAGCGAGAGCAAATCCTGCTCCAACACCCAATGTACCATATGGCCCAGGATCAAGCCAAGATAAAGGCGTCTTTGGTTTGACAATATATGATGCCGTGGCAACAAAATCGCCTCCATCTCCTATAATAATACTGTCCGTATCTTGTGCTTTATTTATCTCTTTACATAGAATTAAGGGATTAATATACTCAGTCTTTAAATCAGCAAATTTCTGAATTTGTTTCTCTCTTTCAACTTCTCGACTATGTAGTTTGTTAACCCAATCATTCCAATCCATCTTTTTACTACTACAATTTTTAGATAAAGCAACTAGAAAAGTAGAGGGATCTGCTTGGATATCGAGAGTAGGCTTTCGATTTTTTTTAATAGCAGTTTCACTACGATTTATAGATATGAAGACTGCCTTGGGATTGATTGCTCTTCCATAATTAAGCCGAAAATCTAATTCCATTCCTGCTAAAATTATAAGATCAGCCTCTTTAAGTGCAACGCTTCGTTTATGTCTTAAATTTATCGGATTGATATCACCTAGTAATCCTCTTGCCATTCCAGTTAAGTAAACTGGAATACTAAGCTTTTCAACAGCATATGCTATATTATTAACTTCCTCAGTTCTAAACATAACTTGACTTCCTAATACTAATATTGGGGATTTTGATGTTTTCAAATAAGAAATTGTTTGAGAAATTTTTTCTTGATCTATTGAAAATGGGATTATTGCTTTAGGGTCCGAAGGTTTCATATTATTATTTGAACAAGCAAAAAGTGTATCAATATGTGTACGCAGGTACAAATTAATGGCTTTTTCATCACTAGTTTTGGCATCTCCAGTAAACGTTCCATACCATTTTCGGACAAGAGTTTCATCATATAGTAAATCGATTGGGCATTCTACAAAAACAGGGCCAGGTATACCCGATTTAGCAACATCAAAAGCTTCTTCGATTACAGGTATAATGTCGCAATATTGTTTTATTGTGGTAGCCCACTTTACTAATGTTTTAAATAACTTTATTTGCTCTATATCTTGAAGAGCACCTCTACCTTTAAGAATCGTTGCTGTGGCGCCTCCCAATAGAATAAGTGGGGTATGTGCCATTTGAGCATTTTTTATGGCAGTTACAGAGTTTGTTACACCTGGTCCGGCTGTAACTGCTGCAACTCCAGGAACTCCTGTTAAACGCCCAACAGCATCTGCAGCAAAAACAGCTGTTGATTCTTGTCTTACGTCAATAATTCGAATTCCTTGTTTTTTAGCACCAACTAAAATTGGGGATATATGACCACCACTCAAAGTAAAAAGAAAACGGACATCTTGTTTTTTTAAAACCTGAGCAATTACTTCTCCACCGTCCATTTTTTTTAACCATCTCCTAAGATATATTTTTCAGGGGTAAAACAAATGAATTCACCACTAAAAACGACATCATTATTTCTTTTTACATCTACATTAACAATCAATTTTTTACCTTCCTTGTTAGAGAGATGTGCTTCCGCTATTAATGTATCTCCCTCTCTAACAGGTTTTAGAAATCTAACATTTGCTCCCCCTAATATTACATTCGGATGATTAATGGCAACCATTGACGCAAAATCTGCTAAACTAAAAATAAATCCACCGTGAATTAATCCCATTTTATCAACTCTCATCTCAGAAGTAGTTTGAAGTTTAACTTTACTATAATTTTGTTCAAGTTTAATAATTTCTCCACTAAGTTTATTATTAATTTCAGGATGAGTGTTCTGTTTAATAATGATCACTCTCAAAATATTCGTTTATTCATTAAAATATAGACTTCAATTCCTTTAATATAATTATTGTTTAAGAATTCTAAACTAATAAAGAAGAACAACGATATTTTATAAATTTTATAATAAATATTTATATTCTATAATTTTAAGAATGAAAGTTAAAGCTAAGTTTATTTTAATATATTTACTTTTCTTCCCGATAGTATTTTCAGCCTATTCAACGACCCCATTACTTTCTACGGTTTCATATAATAACCCTTTCATTTCATCACCAGATTATGGTGTTTCTAATTATGAAATAACTCAAAATGTAACATACCAAGTTGAAATTAATTTTACACTAACACAGAC
>JAHQWS010000248.1 GCA_029856295.1 Promethearchaeia archaeon | reverse complement strand
TTGAAAGACAATAATATAATATAATAATTAGGAGTAATAAACCGAGATAAGATGGCTACTATAGATTTCGAATTTAGGAATGAAATAATAAAATCTGACATTGGAAGTACGCTAGCTTATTGCTATCAATGCGCTACTTGTAGTGGAGCGTGTCCTGTAGCGCAAGTTACAGAAGGAAGATATAATCCTAGACGACTCATATTAGATGCGTTATTGGGATTAAAGGAAAAGATTTTTGGACCTGAAAATGCATTTAATATTTGGGGATGTACTATATGTGATACATGCGACGAAGTTTGTCCACAAAAAGTAAATTTAACAGAAATTTTCACCCTTTTAAAGAATAAGAGCATAGAGCGTGGTGAAGGTCCAGCATATTATACGGGTCAAGCATCTACGGTATTAGAGCATGGTAAAGCAATTCCTATGCAACCAGCAATTGAGCGAAGACGGGACCAATTAGGGCTTCCAAAAGTAATGGAACCAGATGTAGATGAGGTTAAAAAACTATTGGGGGCAACAAAATTACCGGAGAAGTTACCTCCGAAAGAAGCTTAAACTTTTTTAAAACCTATTTTCTTACTTATTTTTAATCAATCCATTAATCCTTTATATTCCTAACATGTTAGGTAGTTCCGAAATGCTCTTTAACATTCCTAAAATCTTATAATTCTTAAAAGACTCTTGTAATGCCATCCCTGATAGAACGGGAACAAAAGAAACACCTGCCCGTTTTGCTGTTTCTGCATCGGTTAAACTGTCTCCTAAATAAAGAGTGTGTGAGAGGGAAAGAGTTGCTTTATTAATAGCTAATAACAAACTTTCGGGATTTGGCTTATGGCTTTTCACATCTTCAGCACCGACAATCACATCAAAACATTCTAAAAGATTTTCACGGGTTAAAATCGACTCTATTCTATACCGAAATTTAGTAGAAACAATTCCGAGGGTAATTCCATGATTCTTAATTATATGAATCACATTGGAAACATCATCAAACATGATAGTTAAATCTACCATGACCTCATCCGCTTTTTCTATAAAAAACTGTGAAAAAGCTTCAGCTTTATTTTTATACTGATTTCCTGCTAATTTCAGAAAAGTTTCTTTCAGAGAAAGCCCGATCGTTTTAAAGATTTCTTGAGTTGATGGAATCGGCAAATTCAGCATTTTAAATCCATAAGATACACACTGCTCAACACCCTTAGAAGAATCGGCAAGCGTGAAGTCAAAATCAAAAAGAATTGCTTCAATTTTTTCCATTACTTCACTCTGTTGGTTTTCTCCCATATTTTTTAGTTAAAGTAATAAAATAAATAAACAATTTCATTTTTTATAATTTTATATATAAAATAATTTAGCATAGAGGAGAATTGTGTGAGAAAGCCAATTATAGGAGGAAATTGGAAAATGAACAGGGGAATTCCTTCAGACACAGTAAACATGTTAAAAAAGCTGATACCTTCCGTGAAAAAAGTTAATTCGGTCGATATAGTAATTGCTCCACCATTTACAGCCCTAGGTTCAGCAGTGGAAATTACTAAAAAGAGTAATATTAAAATAGGAGCCCAAAATATGTATTTTGAGGAAACAGGAGCTTACACCGGAGAGATATCATCCTTATTTTTAAAAAAACTTGGGGTTGAGTATGTAATTTTAGGACATAGTGAAAGAAGGGATATTTTTAAGGAGTCGGATGAATTAATCAACAAAAAACTCAAAAAAGCGTTATCAATGAAACTTAATCCTATTGTGTGTATAGGAGAACATTTAGAAGAAAGAGATGCGGGTAAAACTAAAGAAGTTATTCATAACCAGATTCATAATACATTTAAAAATCTTACTAAGGAAGATTTAATCAAAACAGTGATTGCTTACGAGCCTATTTGGGCAATAGGGACGGGAAAAACAGCCACACCAGAGCAAACAGAAGAGATTCATCTTTTTATTCGAGAGATTTTAGAGTTAAAGTATGATAGCGAAACGGCAAATGCTATCAGAATCCAGTATGGGGGATCAATTAAACCAACTAACGCTAAGGAACTATTTGAAAAAGAGAATATAGACGGGGGATTAGTTGGGGGAGCATCCCTTCAAGCAGATTCGCTATTTGAAATAATAAAAGCTGCTGATGCGACAACAAAATAAAATTAGCTTAAACTAAAGATTTAAATTACCCCATTAATCCATTGAATTTTGCTGTAAGTTTTCCAGGAAAATCCCCAAAATAGGATTCAGAAGCAGCAAATAAGAGATAGAAGTAGGGTTGAAACATGTCTTCTACAGTGACCCCAACTCCACTATTAATGATATAAACCCAAATTTGGCTATCTTTATAAAAACTCTGGCGGAATTTCCATTCCATTGGATCAATATCAGGGACTTCTCCTAAATTTCTGAGTATTCCTTCAATATCTTCAAATGAGAACTTATTTCCTAACACGATTAACGGAGAGAGATCAAAGGAGGTTATAACAATATTATAGAGACCATATTTACCCATTTCATTTATTAAACTATTTGTTAATTGCTCTAATTCACTTTGATTTTCTATAACACGATTTTTAGCTTTATAATCAGTCAGTATTTCAGTTATTTTTTGTTCTTCTTCATTGGAAATTAAGTAGGCTGTTTCGAGAGGAATCTTTGACGAAATCATTGTATTATATATTAGATTAATTTTTTGCTTAACTGATTTATGGAGTAGGTAAGTTTCAGTCTGCATGGTTATTAAAGCATCACCTCTATACTTATTTACACTTTGGGAGCCTTGTTGTGATATATTACTTTGTGTAATTGATTTAAACTCAAGTGTAAGAATTTTTTTATCAATATTTTTCGCAAATTCAAACAGGGCAGAAACTAACCCTGCGTTTAGTTCGAAAGAGCTTGTAGGATCCAACAAATCATGGTCTCTATAGCGCTCTTCAGTATAATCGAAAAATCGTTGATATAATTTAATTCCCTCTGGTAAATTCTTGAGTTTTTTATGAAAGTACGGATACCCCGTCGAAGTTATAATAGATATGTTATAGATGGTCATAAATTGAATTCTTTCTTCTTTTATTTCCCTTGTTAGAGAGAATAAGAAATTATGTTTTATATTATTAATATAATCAAAATAGTTATATTTAAAACAATTCAATTAAGTTCATCCTATTGCCACAGAATTTTGACAAAAAAATAAGTTAAGTCAAAAAAAGGTTTTAAATTAGCTTAGATTATGATATGATAATTGCCGGTCTTCCGGGCAATGCTTGGGCTGCCTTTTTTTCTTTTGAACCTTTTTCCGATGCGACGTCTATATCACACTGGTACTTTTTATCGAGAATGGGCTTAATTTCTTGAAAGAATTGGAATTCCTCCTCAGATGAAAGGGATAATTTTGAATACTTCCCTACGTTTTTCAGAATTTTTGCCGTAATTTGACCGATGCTTTTGCCGTGCGGTTTTAAGTCGCTTTCTTTCATGATTTTCTTCGTAATTTCTCCCTGATTTCTAGTTTTATCTAGTAATGACATTAAAATGCCGTAGAATTTAAATTTCCACTCATCCGCAATAATAATCGAGATCTTATCTATTTTCTCTTTTTTCATTACTAATTTGATGTTGTTGACATCATCAATGATATTGTTCATAAGTTTCCATTTGAAATCATTCTCGTCGGTAAGCAGTTTTTCAT
>JAHQWS010000247.1 GCA_029856295.1 Promethearchaeia archaeon | reverse complement strand
AATCAAGGCCATGTAATAATTACTCACAAAGAGAAAGGGGATGGAAGCAACACAATAAATACAGAGCGCGATAAAATAGGCAAATCTGCTTCCAATCTTGATATCCACTTTCTTCCAGATGATTATTGTGGTAATTGCTACGATGAATGAAATTCCCAATAGAATACTTGCTTCAAAGGAACCCTCTACACCTAGTACATACTTACACCATAATGGAATAACCATCCCTTGAATTATTTGAATATATTCACAACCAAGAAACATGATAAGATATAAAACAAAACCACGTCTATTTAAGGTATGCTTTAAACCTTGAAAAAAATTAAATTCATGTATACTGTCATGCTTAAATTCTTCCTTTTCTACGATGCCCCACTTCAAGGAGATTAGTAATGTAATAATCATAATAATTGACATTACGATTCCACTAATTAAGTAACCCCCCATTACTGTGATATCTTCTATAAGAAGTCCAGGTATCAAGTATGCACATAATAGTCCTAAAACAGCAAAAACTAATTTAAGAGTATTAACTTCTGCCCGCTCTTCTACTGATATATATAGTTCAGGGAAGAGACAATCGCAAGGCAATTCGATCATCGTGTAAAACGTATCGAATGCAAAGAGCATAATAATTAGGTATACAAAACCCATCAAAGGATTTTCAGTGGGTGGGATCCATACTATAATCATGATTGTAATCGCAGGTATTGTCCCAATCATAATATATGGTTTTCGGCGTCCCCAGCGCGTCCTAGTTCGATCAGATAGAAACCCAATCATCGGATTATTAATGACATTCCAGAAAGACCAGATAATAAATGCCATCAAAATATAAAGGATTGGTAAGCCTACTGCGGAAAAATAAAACGTAAATACCCAAACTTGGAACACCGTAACAATTAACCATATGGGTAAACTCGAAAGCGCAAACGCAACTTTTTGCCGCATACCGAATTCTTGAACAAGCTTTTTATTACTATCTTTATTTATCATTTTATATTATCCAAAAAATTAACTCTAAGGATGATTTCTGATGTTAAAGTAAATTTAAAGTAAATAAATTATATAAAGATTAACCCTAAGGTTAATTTTACAAATGAATGATAAAGTAAAAATTGACCCCTTTTTATTTTTTCTCTAAAATCACCTCCCTTTAAATTTGCCTTAACATTTTTATTGTTATCCCTAGGTACAAGTGTTAATCATAGTAGAAGATAATGTTCACAAATCTGGACACTTTATTAATTAATATCTTATTTGAATGCTATTTTTCTTTTAATTGAAGCAATTCTTTAATTTTCACAAGTATTCGATTGGAATAACGGCAGCAATTTGGGGTGTCTGTGTAAAAACACTTCGAAGATGGATAAAAGCAAGAAAATCTCGTGTTTTAGGACGATTGGAGGGAGGGCACAGAAGGTTTTCAATTAAAGAAATTAATAAAATATTAAATAGTAGAATAAAAGAAAGAGAATAAAAGCCATCAAGAAGAGACAGCTAAAAACTGTGCGATATATACTAGAGTTTCGTCCCATAAACAAAGCAAAAGGGGTGACTTTAATAGGCAAATCGATCTATTAAAGAATTATGCGTATCTAAATGATTTTAGGTTAATCAAGATATACAAGGATGTAGGCTCCGGATTAAATACAAATCGCAAGGGAAGGTGGCACTTAATCCAAGACTCTAAGAAAAACCGATTTTCTAAGGTCTTAATTAATTTTAAGGATAGATTAATGAGATTTGGTTAAAAATACATAGAGAAATGTCTCTCTGAATTTAATGTTAAAATTATCTGTGTCAATAGGTTAGACGATAAAACTCCCGAAAGCGAATTGGTTGAGGTCCTGGTGGCAATTGTTCATTCTTTTAGCGGAAAATTGTATAGGATGAGGCGGACAGAAAGGGAAAAAAATAGAAAACCCATTGCCTCTTAACTTTTAAAAATCTAAAGATGTTTTAATTATATAATATAATTTGCAAATCAGCTTCTTAAAAATTTATGCCTTCAGCAGCGATTACCCGTAAATTTGCCCCTATTCCTGAGAGGGATAAATTAACAAGGACCGACACAATCAATAATATACGTGAGCAATTTATCAAATTCCGAGATTTACAGAATATTTATTCTAAATTTCTTTTTAAGCCCTGTCATGGGGCTTATGGAAAAATAATTTGAGTTTAGATTTGGTTTAAAATCAATTAATTCTTCTATTAACCTCGTCATATTTACGTCTACTCTATATACATACTCTGTGTTATGCATTCTGTAAAGATTTGCAAGTATTTGACTAACCTTATCTGAGGTTTCGGATTCTATAATAGTAGAATTATTAAATTTCTAAATTCTTTCGATTCCGCCATCATTCTGAACATAATTAATCCAGATAATGTGTTTAAGATATTGTAATAACATTAAAGTGGGAACGATATCAAAATCATCGCTTCCCGAATATCCCATATAATTTTTTATTCATTGAATTCTATGTATCTAAAAAGACTATTAGAGTGTATTAAAATTAATTACTACAGTAGATTGGAGGTTTTCGATCAACCCAAGGTCTTTCCTTTTCTAATTGGGCTGCCAATCGGAAAAGTGTGGCCTCTTCACCAAAAGGAGCCGCGAATTGAATGCCTATAGGAACATTATCGGCAGTCCAATATAACGGAACTGACATGGCTGGTTGACCTGTTACATTATATATGAAAGTATAAGCGACGAGTTGACTCATTAATGAGATAGTTTTACCTGCTTTCCTTAAATTTGTTGGCGCAAAATTGCCTAGCTTTATTGGAGGGACAGTAATGGTTGTATTGAGAAGTATGTCATAACCACCTTTATGAAACCATTGTGCCATTTTCCGGGAAAATTTTTGGCATTCTTCGATTGCGATACAATAATCAGCCCCGGTTCGAGTTGACGCATTTTGATAAACTAACCAGGTCACAGGTTCCAATTGATCTTGTGTTATCTGCTTACCTAGTTCTCTTTCCCAATATGAGATGAGTTGTCCGGTAGTGCTTGAAAAGACAACACCGAAACTCATAAAGAGATTCTTATAACTCAATTCCTCCGCGTCTACTTCTTCAACATTATGACCTAAACTTTCGCATAGCTGAGCGGCATCTCTAACCGCTTTTTCGCATTCTGGATCAATTTTTGTCTCAAAACTCCATCCAAATGGAATAGAACTTAAAAAACCGATTTTTAAACGACTTACATCTGAACCAACTTCTTCTAGATAAGGACGTTTCTTTGGCGGGGCATAATAAGGATCTCCTATATCCGGTCCTGATGTGGCATCTAATAGTGCTGCTGAATCTCTCACTGTGCGAGAAAGTCCGTGTTCTATAGCAATCCCACTACCAAAATCACCAAAATAAGGACCCATTGGATTTCTTGCGCGAGTCGGTTTTAGACCAAAAACACCACAACAGGAAGCAGGGATACGGATCGAGCCCCCTCCGTCATTACCATGAGCCATTGGTACTATCCCTGATGCTACAGCCGCCGCCGATCCACCGCTTGAGCCTCCTGCAATTACGTCTTGATTCCAAGGGTTCAGTGTCGGTCCAAATAATAAAGGTTCCGTTGAAGGTAAACACCCAAATTCAGGAGTGTTGGTTTTGCCAACAGTGATCAATCCTGCTGCTTTTTGTCGTTTTACTAATTCTGTATCCAATTT
>JAHQWS010000246.1 GCA_029856295.1 Promethearchaeia archaeon | reverse complement strand
AAATTGGTACTGGTTTGATGTATTTATGGTATGAAGATGGTTATTTTAGGACTCCGGAAATTGTTCATGACTATTGGGATAAATATGGTAAACCTTTTGAGCTCATTAATAATAAACTTAATTATTCTCCTCAGGTTTGGGAAAATTTTGTGAAAAAACTTTCTAAGTATTTATATCCTATGGCTACTTTACCTATTTCTCTGCACGAATCGCTTTTTGAGGGAATGACCATAACGAGAGTAGCTTATTATATGCGGAAAAATCCCCAATTTATACATGAAGTTATGACTGAGTTTAATAAGGTTAACTTGGAAATAATTAAGAGATTAGCAGAAGCAGGAGTCGATATAGTGTTTTATATGGATGATTTAGGCTTGAAACAACGATCCATTTTTTCCATCGAACAATTTAAGGAATTTACACTTCCCTACTACAAACAGATCTTTCAGGCGTGTAAAAAAAATGGAATGTTTGTGCTTCAACATTCTTGCGGGTACATTGATAAACTTTTACCGCATATGGTTGATGCCGGATTAAAAGGTATTCAAGGCCTTGAGCCGGCAGCTGGTGTCGATCTTGCCCATTTAAAGGAAACATTGGGGGATCAAGTTGCTTTTCTTGGGGGTATAGATGGTTCAAATATACTCAACTTTGGAACTCCTAAAGATGTTGAGGAGGAAGTTAAAAGATGTATTAAAGCGGCTGCTCAAGGAGGGGGATATTTCGCCGGTCCAAGTCACAATGTTCTCAATGCGCCATGGGAAAATATCTTGGCCTTGCGAGCAGCTATCGAGAAATATCGTAAATATCCTCTAAATCTAAAATGAGATTAATAGAATATTTATAGTAATGTAATTTCTTGAAAAATTATAGTGAAAAATTTTTTAATAAATACATTCTATCTTTTACTATGAGTTTATCAAAAAGAGAACGCGTATTTCGAACAATTGAGCTCGATGGAGAACCTGATTTGGTTCCTATCTTTACATTAGGTTTTGAACGTACTAGCAAAACCTTTTTAGTATTTCAAGATTCTGAAGAAAGAAAAGAATGTACAACTTGGGTTCAAAGCAAGGCTACTAAAATTAAATATTTGATAACAGAACAGCGATTTTGGAATGTGGATATTAATTTCATGGATCCTTGGGGTCCTGGAAAAGTGAAACGGAGGCTTCAAAAAGGTCCTCCAGAATATCCTGAATGCCGTCTTGATACATTGACTGGAAGATTATATAAGAATGTAAAGCAAGTTGAGACGGGTTTAGATTATTCTTGGTATATTGATGGGTATTTTTCATCTCCTGAAATTTTGCATTCCTACTGGGATAAAAATGGAAGACCTTCAGAGTCAATTAATGATAGAATAAATTATTCTCCTAAGATTTGGGAGGCTTTTGTCGAAGCTCTTTCTCCCTATCTTTATCCTATGGCATGGCTTCCCATAGCACCTCACGAAGCTCTTTTTGAGGGGATGACTATTACCAAGGTCGCGTATCATATGCGTAAAAATCCACAGTTTATTCATGAAGTAGTGTCTGAATATGCAAAAACTAATATTGAAATTATTAAGCGTTTAGCCGAAGCAGGAGTTGAGATTGTGTGGATGTTTGATGATTTAGGGTATAAAGGTCAAACTATTTTTTCCCTTAAGCATTTAAGGGAATTTTTACTCCCCTATTATAAAAAAATATATCAGGCTTGTAGAAAACGCGGAATGTTAATCATTCAGCATTCCTGTGGTAATATAGATGAAGTTTTACCTGATATGGTTGATGCCGGATTAAATGGCATTCAAGCTCTTGAACCGGCAGCTGGTGTCGATCTTGAGCATTTAAAAGAAACACTTGGGGATCGTGTATGCTTTTTAGGGGGATTAGATTCCTCTAGAATTTTTAATTTTGGAACTGTTAAAGACGTTGAAGAGGAAGTTAAAAGAGGAATTAAAGCAGCCGCTCCAGGTGGAGGATACTTCGTGGGACCTAGTCATAATATTTTAAACATGCCATGGGAAAATGTTCTAGCAATGAGAGCTGCTATTGAAAAGTACCGCAAATATCCTTTAAATTTAACCTGAGTGTTATAAGGTTAAAAAATCTATATGAAAACATTTTTAAATTAAAGAATTTAAAATCTTATACAATGGTATTATCAAAAAGGGAACGTGTATTTCGAACTCTGGAACTCGATGGAGAACCAGATATGGTTCCGATTTACTGTAGCGGTTTTGAACAAACAAGTGTAATATATCAAGAATATTTAAAATCTAAGGAAAAAGAGGAAAGTGTTACATGGGTGAGACACAAATTTACAAAAGTGAAATACTTTATTACAGAACAACGCTTTTGGAACGTTGATACGTTTTGCATGGACCCATTTGGCTCAAAATTGAAGTATAGACATAAAAAAGCACCTCCCGAATATCCAAATTGTCAAATTAATCCTATTAATGGAAAAATGTATAAAATTGTAAAGCAAATTGAGACAGGCTTAGATTATTCTTGGTATATTGATGGGTATTTTACATCCTCTGAAATTGTCCATTCTTACTGGGACAGATATGGAAAACCCTCCGAACAAATTAACAATAGAATAAATTATTCTCCCCAAATCTGGGAAGGTTTTGTTGAAGCTCTCTCTCCATACTTATATCCACTAGCTACATTGCCTATAGCTCCTCATGAAGCTTTGTTTGAGGGAATGACCATAACTAGGGCAGCATATTACATGCGAAAAAAACCGGAATTTATCCATGAAATCATGACAGAATACGCAAAAACTAATATTGAGATAGTAAAGCGATTGGGAGAAGCAGGTGTCGAGATTGTCTTTATGTTTGATGATTTAGGTTATAAAGGTCGCTCAATCTTTTCTATTGAGAAATTTAAAGAATTTATACTCCCTTATTATCAAAAAATATATGATTCCTGTAAAAAGCGTGGAATGCTTATCATCCAACATTCATGTGGGTATATTGATAAATTATTACCTCATATGGTTGATGCGGGATTAAATGCTATTGAAGCATTAGAACCGGCTGCAGGAGTTAATTTAGCACATTTAAAAGAAACTCTCGGAGATCGTATATGTTTCATCGGTGGCATAGATGCTTCCAATATCCTAAATTTTGGAACTCCTCAGGATGTTGAAGAAGAAGTAAAAAGATGTATTCAAGCGGCCTCATCAGGAGGAGGATATTTTGTAGGTCCTAGTCACAATATTTTAAACGTACCATGGGAAAATGTGTTAGCACTACGAGCTTCTATTGAAAAGTATCGAAAATGTTATTCTTAAAGATATAATTCTTTTAATATGATTTTTAAAAGTAACAACAATAAAATGGTAGAAAAAAAAGAAAATAAACCACAGAATAATATTAATATTGAAGTTAAGCGGTTTAAAAATAATCCAATTATTTATCCTAAGATGGATGAAAGTTTAGGGAATAATATAGCGGGTCCTTCACTAATTCGCATACCAAATTGGATATCTAATCCTCTTGGGCATTATTACCTTTATTTTTCGGCCCATAAGGGAGATTATATAAGGCTGGCTTATGCAGACAAGTTAGAAGGGCCATGGCAGATATATAAGGAGGGTACTCTTCAATTGGAAGACTCTTTATTTCCTACAACTCCTTCGCATCAGATTAAGAATATCTCTCATGATCCTAGTTATAAAGGTCCAGATGAGTCTATGCCACACATCGCATCTCCGGATGTCCATGTCCTTAATGATACTAAAGAGATCAGGATGTATTATCATGGTCTTTTGAAAGATGGTCGCCAAATGACCCGTGTGGCACGTTCTTATGATGGGATTCATTTTATTCCTGAACCAGAAATAATTTCATTAGCTTATCTTAGAGTTTTTAAATATGAGGGATGGTATTATGGAATGTGTATGCCGGGTATATTCCTTAGGTCTCATAATGGAATTGATCATTTTGAACGAGGTCCTAAACTTTTTAACCGAAAGATGCGGCATTCAGCTTTAAGAGTAAATGGAGATCATCTCCAGATATTTTGGACGCAAGTGAGAGACTCTCCAGAAAGAGTTCTACTCTCAATTATTCAACTTTCAAATAATTGGAAAGAATGGGAACCAACAAAACCCGTTGAAGTTTTACGTCCTGAAATGGAGTGGGAAGGAGGTAATTTGGAACCAAAACCATCATTTCGAGGAGCAATTATCGGTCCCGTCTGTCAATTGCGCGATCCAGCAATATATGAAGAAGAGAATAAAATATTCTTATTATATGCAATCGCAGGTGAATCGGGGATTGCTATAGCTGAGCTAAAATTTAAATAAAAGTTAAAATCTTACACAATAATATATAGTAGGGATGAAAAATAATGGTAAAAGTCCAAGATTTTAAAATAGAAACGGAATTAGTACCAAGTCCAGTTAAATATAGCGTACTATATCCATCTGATTATGAATCAATAGATAATACATATCCACTGATGTTACTTCTTCATGGAGGTGGTGGGTACAGTGGATTTCTTAAAAATAATATTAGACCTCTTATTCGAGATATGTGGAAACAAAAATCGCTCATAGAAATGGTAATAGTTACTCCTCATTGTGACCGATCATTTTATATGGATTTTCGAGACGGTTCACAGAAATGGGAAACTTTCATTCTTAAAAAACTAATGCCGGTTCTTCTGCAAGATTTTCGAGTTTTTAAAGATCCGAAGAAAATATATCTCGGAGGTATTTCAATGGGAGGGATGGGAACACTAAGAATAGGATTTAAATATCCGAATCAATTTGGAGTTCTTATATCTTTTGAACCGGGAATAGAACCTGCTATAGAATGGAAAGATGTTAAAAAAAGAGATAAGTTTTATCGTAGCAAAGAAGTTATGGAAACTATTTTTGGGTCACCTTTAGATGAGGAATACTGGAAACTCAACAATCCCTCATATCTCGCTCAAAAAAATGCCGAAAAGATTCGTGCATCAGACTTAAAGATATTCATCGAAGTTGGCACGGAAGATATGCTCGGACTTCATCGTGGAGCGGAATATATCCATCGGTTATTATATGATAATCAAATAATCCATGAATTTAGGATGGTTTATGGGGCAGACCATATTGGACCCTCCTTAAAGGAGCGTTTTATTAATGGATTTTCTTTTCTTAATCGAGTAATCACCAATCCAAAACCTGATCAAGAGGTTACCAAAAATATATCAAAAATTATGCTTAAGAGAGCCAAATAAGTATTTAATTTTGGTTTATTTTTTTTGAACACTCTTATATTTTTGTTTATACATTTCAAGAATCTTCTCTCTAGGGATTACCCCACAGCGTTTCGCCCATTCTTCATAAGCTTTTATCATGCTCTTAGCACGCTCAGGAAATTTATCAATCAAATTATGAAGTTCAGTGCGATCTATATCCATATTATACAATTCCCAATCGCCTGGATAATCCCTCACGAGTTTCCACTTTCCTTCACGCACTGCAGCATTGCCCTCATGTTCAAAAAATAACATTCCCTTGCCATTATCAATGTTCTCAAATATAGGGACCAAGCTTGTGCCTTCCAATGGTAAAATTTTGTTTCCGTTATATTCTTCTGGATATTGTGAGTCGGTAATATCGACTATTGTTGCCATGACGTCTGTCAATTGAGCTTGTTGGTGCCTTAATTCGCCTTTTGCTTTAATTATTTCCGGCCAATGAATAATAAATGGAGTCGCGATTCCTCCCTCATGAGTCCAATGTTTATATTTTCTAAAGGGGCAATTCGATAAATTTGCCCACGCCACACCATAGCTCTGATATGTATTTTCTGGACCAGGCATTATCTTTTTTTTATTTCCGAATCTGACTTCTTCACCTGAACGGGTAAATTCACGACCACTACCCTCATTTATCAGCCATTTTGTCATTAGCGTCCCAATTGGCTCTTCACATCCACCATTATCTGAAAGAAAAATGATTAAAGTATTTTGTAGTTGTCCATTTTTTTCTAGCGCTGAAATTATTCTTCCTATTCCCTGATCCATTGAATCTATTTGCGCAGCATAAACTTCCATGCGCTTTAGCTCCCATTCTTTATTTTTTACCTGTTCCCAAGGTGAAACAGTTGAATCACGGCTTGATAATTCCCATTCTTTATCGATGATATTCATGTCCATCATTCGATTAAGTCTTTCTTGTCTGAGATTATCCCATCCCTCATTAAATTTTCCCTTATATTTTGCAATATCTTTTTCTCGCGCATGTAATGGCCAATGAGGGGCAGTATAGGCAACATAAAGAAAAAATGGTTGCTCTGAAGTATTTTTATTATGTTGATTAATATATTTCACAGCATTGGCACTTATCGCATCAGTATAATAAAAATCCCCCTCTTTAGCTTCTTCATCAATAATTACATTATCTTGGGTTAATGTACTTGGATAAAAATAAGATCCTGCACCGCATATTGTACCGTAAAAATGCTCGAAACCTCGCTGATTTGGCCAAGTATCAGAGACGGTAGACGTGCTTGTGGACATATGCCATTTACCACTCATATATGTCCTATATCCATTTTTTTTAAGAAGTTCTGCAATTGTAACACAATTTTTACCTAGATCCCCAGCGTACCCTTCGGGCCTGTCATCATCTACTAAAATTCCAATACCCGTTTGATGTGGGTGTAATCCTGTCAACAATGAAGCTCTTGATGGAGAACATCGTGCCGTATTATAAAATTGTGTAAATCTTATCCCATTCTTGGCTAATTTATCAAGATTGTGAGTATCAATCTCCCCGCCATAGCAATTAATATCAGAATATCCCATATCATCGGCGAGGATTAGAACAACATTAGGTCTCTTAGGATCCATATTTATTCTCTTTTAAATTTTGAAAATTGATATATTACTTTTACCTTATTCAACTTCGTATAATTATATATTACTAAAAAAATATATTACTAAAAAAATCAAAAAAATTTTTTTTAATTTAGTACTTATTGTCGACGGGGAGGACTCATTCTCACTATTCTCTGACCCTCAATTAAAGATATCGCGTTCTCAGGGCAAAAATATGCACATACTCCGCATCCAACGCAATATTCTTCTATTCTTTCCGCCTTATTGTCATCATTTAAAAATATAGCCTTGCTATAACATTTTTCTACGCAAGTGCCACATCCTATACATAAATCTTGGTCTATACTGGCTAAATAGTTGGTTGCATTCGCTACAGGGAAAATTAGACAATCGCGTGCGGTCAAACAACAACAACTACAACAGTTACAAATGGCTACTTCTTCTTTGCTAGTATCGCTATGTAAATGATATGCTTTATGAACTAATCCCGCGTCCTCAATTTTCTTTAAAATCTCGAGGGCTTCTTCCTTTGAGACTAATTTAGAAAAACCATGATTAGATGTATGGCGAGCACTTTTACCAAGAGTAAAACAACTCGGCGTAAGATCAAATTGTTTACATGGATCTCCTAAAAATTCCTTATGCTGTCGGCAATAACAATGACCTACAGCAATGTCATCAAACTTATTTATCAATTCTTCGACTTTTTGAGTAGGAATTACTACTTGTTCGGGAACTTTCAATTCCTCATTCACGATGATATTTAGGTCATTACCTGTTGCTTTGTTTTTTAAAATGGGTACTGTTCGATCAACCGGGGGCATTTTACTAAAACCTGGGATAAATCTATCATAATTTTTTTGAATCAGATCTTCTACTTCTTGATTTAATTTATGGAATAATTCTGATAACTCCATATTTTCCTTGGTTTTTTCAAGCTTTTGCATGAAAGTATATTCAAATTGCCTCCCAACGGGTAATAATCGATACACCATAACTCCACTAGAGCTTGGCTGATTAAATATAACACCTTTTTTTGCTAATGCATCCGCTTTTTCTAAGATTTCTACCTCAATCAGACCGCTACTTTCTTTCAATTGTTCCATTGATTGAGAGATATTTTTTTTGAATGTCATCAGAAAATCTAGGTTTTCTTCTGCTATAGCATGTTTTAAAATAGCCAATAAAGTATCAGATACTGGATGTGGAAATCCGCCAGGAACACTAGTGAGAATCTTCGCAACTTTTTTATATTTATTATCTATCGCTTCAGACATTTTTTTTCAAGGATTTTGATTATTTACTAAAAATTAAAATTTTAATTTAATGCAATGAATACAAAAAATGATTTAGTTTTAATTATTAAAAAACCTAAGTTAAATTTTTAAAAATTTTAACTATATATAAAAATTAAAGAAAACAAGGTTTAAACAAATTGTCAGAAGAAAAAAAGTTTGAACATGTGAAAATAGAAAAAGTAGCAGAAGGGAATTATGCGGTAGTATCGATAAATAGACCAGATAAGTTGAATGCACTTCAAAATCAGACGTTGCGAGAAATAGCAGAAGCTTTAGAAACGTTAGAAGTTGATCCAGAAGCGAGATGCGTAGTTTTACGAGGTACTAAAGATTTTACTAAAAAACCAGCATTCTCAGCAGGCGCAGATCTCTCCGCGCGAGGGTCGTCTGATTTAGACCAACGAAATTTAAGGCATCAATGTCATGCAATGTATAGGAGACATAAATATTATGACTTAATTGAGGAATTTCCAAAACCTTTAATCGCTGCGGTAGATGGTTTTGCCTTAGGTGGGGGATTTGAATTAGTATTGGTATGCGACGTTATCATAGCGTCAAAAAGATCTAGTTTTGGCTTTCCCGAAATTAAACGAGGAATCTTTCCCGCAAATGGAGGAACACAGCGATTAATCAGACATCTTGGTAAATTTAAAACGAAAGAGTTGCTATTTTTTGGGGAACACTATACTGCTGAACAGATGTATGAATGGAATATTGTGTCATTTTTGGCAGATGATGATAAATTCGAGGAACTTTTGCATGAAAAGGCATCTTGGCTAGGAAATGCCCCCACAAATAGTCTATTTGTAATTAAAAAGTGCATTGACTATGGAAGTCAAGTACCTTTAAATGTAGGATTACAGTTTGAACATTTAGGATATGCGGTTAATTCCGTGTCTAAAGATGTCATGGAGGGAGTATCCGCGTTTTTGCAGAAACGACAACCTAAATTTAAGGGTAAATAAGCTAATTTCTTATGTTTTTTCAATTTTTTTTTAAACTTATTATTTTCTAAAATTTTTTTTATATCATCATATTAAATTATTATATCTAACTTATGTAAAAGAAAAAATAAACTAAAAAAAACTAAGTGATAAATCTATGGAAATGAATGAAGTATGGTTAATGGACTATGCCCGGACGGCATTTTCGCGCTCCAGACCAAAACAACCTGAGAGAGATGTTTTTGGAGAGATAAGAGGCGATGAATTGCTTGCCGAATTATTAATAAAATTTTTTGATGGGAAACTTGCCAATAAAGGAATAGAAAGGAAAGATATTGAAGAAATTTCTGTAGGCGTAGCAGCAGGAGTATTAGAGAATTGGACTTATGGTGGAAGGATTCCCGGATTTTTAGCAGGACTTCCAGTAGAAGCTTCAGCATTCTCTATTGACCGGCAATGTGGATCTGCGGGGTCTGGAATGCATGTTGGTATCATGGAGATTATGACAGGGCATAATAAATGTGTATTAGCAACAGGATTTGAGCATATGACGCGTGTACGAGGCAAAGGTGCAAACCCAAACTTAAAAATGATGGATAAAAAAAGCAAATTTTTTCGTCCTGAATTAGACATGCCAACCTCTTTTAACATGCTTCAAACTGCCCAAAAATTATACGAAGAAGAAGTACCCACATTTACTAAAGAAGATTTAGATAAGTTCGGTGTACGAAGTCATAATTTAACAGTCAAAAACCATGAGGCAGGTTGGTTTAAAGGTGAAATTATTCCTATTGAAGGGCATAAAGAAGGAAACATTGAGGAGCCAATGATTGTTGATAGAGACATGAATGCACGAAAATCTACCTTAGAAAAAGTAACTCAATTACCTAGATTGTCCCAACCATTTTATCTAAAGCAAAATGGAGGAAGAAAAGGCTATATTGAAAGGGAGGGTACAAAAGAAGGGGTTATAACAGTTGGAACTTCCTCTCCTTTAAATGCTGGAGCTACAGCTGCGGTTTGCATGGAAGCAAAGGAAGCTGAAAAGAGAGGGATTGAGCCAATGGCTAGAATTGTATCTATGGGTTGGGCTGGAGTCGAACCTTCGACTATGGGTCGTGGACCTGTTCCCGCAACTAGTAAAGCTTTAGAATATGCAGGCATAACAGCTGAAGAAATTGACTATTGGGAAATCAATGAGGCATTTTGTATAGTTACGTTAAATTGTATGGATAAGCATAATGTTCCAGAAGAAAAAGTTAATATAATGGGGGGCTCCACGGCTATCGGTCATCCATTAGGTTCAACTATGATACGACTTACAGGAACTTTAGCAAGAATTTTGAAGGACAAGAAAGCTAGATATGGCTGTGCAAATGCTTGTTGTGGTGGCGGTCAAGGAGTTGCGACTATTATCGAAAATCTAAGCGCCTAAATATTTAATTACCTTATTTTTTTATAATTTGATTGGTGTATTTAAAAATAAAATAGCGAGTAGTTTTCAACATGGCTCATAAAACAAATCCACAAAATTTGGATATTATTGATAAGAGAGAGTTTAGAAAACGAAGAAAAGAATTATTTAAAAAACATAAACAGCTCATTCAAGATATTCTGGACCTGCCTTTTGATAATAAGATTTCATGGGGAATGATCGTCGAAAATACAGCTCAAAAATATCCAGATAATATTGCTATTATTTTCGAAGAAAATACTCTTACATATAGAAAATTTAATGAATTGGTTAACCGTCATGCTAATTATTTTATCTCCTTAGGTCTGAAAAAAGGTGACATCATTGAAATTTTGGTATCAAACAGGACAGAATTATTAATTTATATTACGGCTATTAGCAAAATCGGAGCAATCAGCTCGCTGATAAACACAAATTTGCGCGGAAAAAGCTTAGTTTATAGTATAAATAAAACCTCGGGAAAATTCATGATTGTTGGTTCAGAATTAATCGATGTCTTTAACAGTATAAAACCCGAGCTCGACTTAACTCACAATCAAAAACTTTTTTTTTCGCTTGATGTTGACTCAATACCCGTTCCAGATGGATTTATAGATCTTAGCCTAAGCGTTAAGGACTTTCCTGCACACAATCCATCAACAACAGCTTCTGTTAAGACTATGGATCCATTTGCTTACGTATTCACATCAGGCACAACCGGTCTTCCCAAAGCGGCAATCCGTACTCATTATGGAATGGTCGGTGCTGCTTATACTTATGGTCTTTTAATGACAGAGGTGAACCCTAAAGATATCATATATATTCCACTTCCATTCTTTCATGCAACTGCTCTATCAGTAGGATGGCCAGCTGCTTTTGCTGGTGGGGCGGCCGTAGCCATTGGTCGTAAATTTAGAGTTTCCCATTTTTGGCAAGATATTCGGAAATCTAATGCTACGATCTTTTTATATGTTGGAGAAATGTGCAGTTATCTAATAAATCAACCACCTAATCCAAACGATAAAAACCATTCTGTAAGAGCGATCATTGGAAATGGACTTCGTCCTGAAATATGGAATGATTTTAAAGAGCGTTATGGTATTGTTTTTATCGGCGAATTTTACGGCGCTAGTGAAGTTCCGGCAATATTTGTCAATTTGTTAAATTTTGACTGTACACTAGGTATGTGTTCTTCTCCTTATGCTATTGTGAAATATGATTTTGAAGAAGATAAAGCTATCAGAAACGAGAATGGTTATATGGAAAGAGTGGATCTGGGTGATGTCGGATTATTGTTATTCGAAAGCAAGGGTTCTACCAAATTTCCCGGGTATATTGATAAGGAAGCCAGTGAGGCAAAACTTTTTCAAAATGTTTTTATAGATGGAGATGTTTGGATTAATACAGGTGATTTAATTAGAGATCAAGGATGTAATCATGCTCAATTTTTTGATCGCCTTGGAGATACGTTCCGTTGGAAGGGACATAATGTTTCAACAACAGAGGTAGAAAAAATACTCAACTCATTTGAGCAAATATTAATTTCATGTGTTTATAGTGTGAAAATTCCCGGAGCTGATGGACGCACGGGAATGGCATCTATAATTCCCTCTGTTAGGGTTGATAATTTTGATTTTAAAGGTTTTGCAAATTATCTTAGGGAAAATTTGGCTACTTACGCAATTCCGATTTTTCTAAGGTTCAAAACGGATTTAGAAACAACAGCTACATTAAAACTAAAAAAAGCTACATTAAAAAAAGAAACGTTCGATATCGGTGTTGTAAGCGATATTATATATATAATGTTATCCGGTGAATCAGAACATACGAGATTCACTAAAGAGATTTACGAAAATATTCAAAACCAAAAATATCACTTTTAAATTACTAATCTATTTAAACCGTTTTAAATTAAGATGATAATATGACTCAAGCGTTAGATCTATTTAAATTAGATGAAAAAGTTGCTGTTGTTACAGGTGGAGGGAGAGGCCTGGGATATTACTCTGCGGAAGGAATGGCCGAAGCTGGAGCTGATATAGCAATTTGTGGTAGAGACATCCACGGTAAATTAGACGACGCTGTTAAAAAGTTGAAAAAAAATGGACGAGATTGCATAAAAATAAAATGTGACATAACAAAAGAAGAAGAAGTAAAGCAGATGGCTAAAACAGTTAAGGATTATTATGGTAAATGCGACATTCTTGTAAACAATGCTGGTGTTGGCGATATGGCACCATCGAAAACATATAGTTTAAGCCGTTGGAATAATACAATTAATACAAATCTCACAGGAACCTTTTTATGTTGTCGGGAAATAGGGAAAATGATGATAAAACAAAAAAGCGGTAATATTATCAATTTCTCTAGTGAGAATGGCCAAGTAGGATTTTCGACGGGATTTACGGCTTATGCCACATCCAAGATCGGTATAATTGGTCTTACGAGATCTCTGGCTGTGGAATGGGGAAAGTATAATATTAGAGTTAATGCGATACTCCCTGGTAACATGGAAGTGGGTATGATGGAATTCCTCCAAGATAAAGAGAGTTCAATGTATGAAATGATTGGACCCCCATTATTAAATTTAACTCCTATAAAAAGATTTGGGAGTGGAGATGATATTAAGGGAGCAATTGTTTTCCTCGCATCAAAAGCAAGTGATTACATTTCAGGCGCAAAGATCGTTTTGGATGGCGGTTTTACTATTAATGCTGGACTTTAGATTTTGTAATAAATTATTTTAAAGAATAAAGATGAAAATATAACATAATACAATATATTAAAGAGTAAGATTGAATATAATGGGAATGTTAGATGGAAAGGTTGCTATAATAACTGGCGCTGGTAGAGGATTAGGCCGTGAGGAAGCCTTAGCCATGGCTAAAGAAGGTTGCCAGTTGGTAGTTAACGATATAGGTGGTGCTTTTGATGGTTCAGGAGTTGAAACTAAAGTGGTGGATCAAGTTGTAGAAGATTGTAAACAACTTGGGGCAAAAGTGGTTGCTAATTACGATTCTGTTGCTGATTTTAACAAGGCTAAAGCTATGATAGATCAAGCTATATCGGAATTTGGAAAACTTGACATTATGGTTAATAATGCTGGTATTTTGCGAGATAGAATGATTTTCAATATGTCTGAAAGTGATTTTGATGGTGTTATTGCGGTTCATTTAAAGGGTACATTTAATATGTCAAGACATGCGAGTCAGTATTTTAGAGAACAAGGCAAAGCTAATCCAAAACTGAAAAACTTCGGAAGAATTATCAACACAGCGTCTGATTCTGGCTTGATTGGAAATATAGGACAATCGAATTATGGTGCCGCTAAAGCGGGAATAGCAGCTTTTACAGTAATTACTGCGACCGAATTAAAAAAATATGCTACAGTTAACTGTGTAGTTCCAAGTGCTCGTACTCGAATGACAACTGATGCTACACCTAAAATGGCGGGGTTTATGAAAATGAAGACTAAGGCTGGTTTTGATGTATTTAATCCGACACATTTTGCTCCATTAGTTGTATTTTTAGCATCAGATGAAGCTCGACGAATTACCGGAGAAGTTTTTAGAGCGATAGGTGATAAAGTATGGGTCTATCAAGGTTGGCATACAGTTAATAGAATTGATAACAATGGAGAACCCTTTACCCCTCAAATTTTAGCTGAACGAGTTAAGTCAGAACTATTGAAAGGTGTTCCAAAGAAAGTAGAATCCGCAAGCATGGCTGAAGAATTATTCGGTTCTTAAAATAAAATCAAAATATTCGTTTTTTTATTTATTTTTTAATTTCTTGAGAATTTGAATAAAAATAATTAAAATAAAAAAAGTTAAGCTGTTAAAAGTCCATCCCAAGCAGCTCGTTCCTTCTCTCGATATGCCTCAATAACTTTTAATTCTGTACCCATTACCATTGTCGATCTAAATTATTATAGGAAATAAAATCTCAAAAATTAAAATATCAAAATTTATAATGTTTAAAATAACAAATAAACCTAATATAGTTATATTAAAAAAAAGTTGAAACTAAACATTTCAGGAATAGATTTAAGTACAATTGGAAAGAAGAGTAAAGAAAGTTTTTTTAAATATAATTGGAAAGATGTTATCCTTTACGCCTTAGGTGTTGGTGTTCAGGCAGATGAACTCCCATTTGTCTATGAAAGAGTTCGTGGGGGGCTTAAAGTCATACCTAGTTTTGCCACTATAGCCGGAATGGGAGCTCTTATATTTCCTGGGAAGATTGATTTTTCACGATATATACATGGTGAACAGCTTATCCGACTCCATCAACCATTTTCCTCAACAGGTGAAATCCTAAGAATTGGGGAAGTAACTGATATCTATGATAAGGGTAAGGGCGCAGTTATTCATACTAATGTTTCAGGCTATTCTAAAGATGGTCAACCGATATTTGATGCGAAATGGATACATTTTTATATTGGAGCGGGAGGCTTTGGTGGAGATCCTGGTCCTAAAGCTGAATCTCTAAATCCCCCTGAAGGAATAGCACCTGATTTTAGTATATCTTACAAGACTAATGAGAATCAAGCTGCTTTATATAGACTTAATGGTGATTTTAACCCTTTACATTTGGATCCGGAATTTGCTAGGAGAGGTGGTCAAGAAAAACCAATTCTTCATGGATTATGCACCTATGGTTTTGCAACTCGGGCCATACTTAGTGTTCTTTGCAATAATGATGTATCGCGTTTTAAAGAATTTAAAGCTCGATTTTCTAATGTTGTATATCCCGGAGAAACATTAACCACAGAGGGATGGAAAGATAATGGGCGTTATATAATTCAGACTCGTACAAAAAGAGCTATAGTAATAAACAATGCTTATGCCATAGTGGAATAAGAAAAATGAAAAATTTATTGAATATCGCATTGGAAAAGGGTAAGGGAATTTTTCGTTTATTTCCTACTTGGGTGCCTCGTAATTTTTGCATTCCTGGAAGGCGTTTAAAGTTGCATCCAGATGATTATTATTCGTTTGGTACTCATAGAGGTGGTATAGATGAGAGATGGTTTGCTTCAACAACAAAAGCAGATAATGGGCCTTTAACTCTCAAAGATGAAGGTTTGAGTTATATTTACATAGAGAATGGTGCTAAAAAAGAAGAAGTCTTGTTAAAAGATGCAATTGATAATATTGGAGATGACATATTAGGAAGTAATGTAATGGATAAATATGGAGGTTGGACCATGTATGCTAAGTTTTTTGATAATATGGAGCCATTGCCCCTCCACTTACATCAAGATAGTGAAAAAGCTGCAAACGTTGGCAGAAAAGCAAAACCAGAAGGATATTATTTTCCAATACAATTAAATAATCATCCCGCTTACTTTCCACATACTTATTTTGGTCTAAATCCAGGAACTACGAAGAATGAAATAAAGAAATGTTTAGAAAATTGGGAACAAGGTGATAATGGGATCTTACATTATTCAAAAGCGTATAAACTTAAACCCGGAACTGGTTGGGACGTACCTCCGGGAGTTTTGCATGCTCCTGGCACGCTTTTAACATATGAACCACAATTCGCTTCAGATGTTTTTGCAATGTTTCAAAACTTAACATGGGACAAATATATCCCTTGGGATCTTTTAGTTAAAGATGTTCCTGATGAACACAATAAGAATCTTGATTACATCGTAGATATGATAAATTGGGATTTAAATTTAGATCCTAATTTCTTTAAAAACAGATTTTTAGAACCAAAACCGGTAAAACCTGTAGATGAAATGAGAGAAGAAGGATATGAAGAATATTTAGTCTTATATAATTCCGATTTTTATTCTGCCAAGGAATTTACAGTATATCCTAAAGAAACTATTACTATAAAAGAAAGTGGCGCATATGGGCTTATCGTTATTCAAGGTCATGGTAAATTTGGAGTATTAGATGTTGAATCACCTGCGATGATTAGATTCGGACAGATGACTCATGATGAGCTTTTTGTTACTCATAACGCGGCCTGTGAAGGTATTGAAATAAAAAATGAGAGTAAATGGGACAATCTTGTGATGCTTAAACATTTTGGTCCAGAGTCTTAACCTTTAAATCAATATAAAGTCTAATTAAAATTATTAAACACTCAAATTTATAATAAATTTTTATATATTTAAGTTAAGCATAAAAATCGAATAGAGAATTTTAAAAAAGTGGTTAAAATGGAAATTAAGAAAGTTTTAGTAGTTGGAGCAGGTACCATGGGTCATTCAATAGCCCAGGTATATGCAACTGCAGGTATAGAAGTAAATCTGATTGATATTAATGAAGACAGTCTCAATCGGGCAATGATTTTAATCAAATCAAATTTAAACACCTTAGCTGAATTCGAACGGGTTAAAAAGAATGAAATTTCAAATATACTAAATCGCATAAATCCCTCAACTAATCTTAAAGATGCCGCTCAAGGTGTCGATCTGGTAGTAGAGGCCGTGAGTGAAGTTCCGGATCTAAAAGAGAAGGTTTTTTCACAATTGGATGAATTTTGTTCTGAAAACACCATTCTAGCAAGTAATACTTCATCATTAGATATTTTTAAAATAGTAAAGGTTAAAAAACCTGAACGATTAGTCATTCAGCATTGGTTTGCCCCTCCCCATATTATTCCCCTCGTTGAGATCGTCGCAGGACGAAAAACATCAAAAGATACTGTAGAGCTGTCAGTCAAACTCATAGAAAGGTTGGGCAAAAAACCTGTCGTGCTGAAAAAATATATCGACTCTTTTATAGTAAATAGAATTCAAAATGCTATAAGTGGGGTCGTCTTTGAGCTTTTATTAAGAAGAATCGCAACTCCAGAAATGATTGATGTTGCCATAAAACACAGTTTAGGTATTCGACTTCCTATTGTAGGTGTTGTTCAAACTATGGATTTTACGGGTCTCGATTTAATTTCTGATATTACAAAGAGTAAGGGTATAGAAATTTCACTTATTAAAAATAGAGTTGATCAGGGGCATCTTGGAGCAAAAACAAGCAAGGGTTTTTATGATTACGGTAATATGAGCGAAGAAGAAATACTTAGAAAGCGTGATCGGCAATACTTAAAAATCCTTTCTCACCTCGAAAAAATTGATGCTTTCGAACCAATCTGAGTTTTTATAATCGTCCAATTTTCGAGCAATAGGAAATTGGGTTTTATTTTTTAAATTATCCGTATAGCCCTTTACTTTTTTTATAAAGATCAAACATTCTTCTTGCGGGGTTTATCTCAAATGCTACTTCTACATCTATGACCGCAGGTTTATTTGAATCGATGGCGCGTTGAAATGCACCCGTTAAATCTTCAGGATTTACAACGTGCTCTGCGTAACAACCATAGCTTTCAGCGATTTTTGCATAATCTGTAGGAGGTAAATCTGTATCACAGTATCTTTTATCAAAATTAATATCTTGGTTTCCTTTGATCATACTCCAACACGAATTGTTGGAAATGATACAAATTATAGGTAGATTGTACCGTACTGCGGTATCCAATTCCTGTGCGCTAAAAAGGAATGCACCATCTCCTGTTATTGCCACTATAGGTGTATTAGGTTTGGCCAATTTTGCTCCTATAGCGTAAGGTAAACCTACTCCAAGATGTCCCATCCCAGATGGGTACAGATAACTTCTAGGAAATCGTGAGAAATAACTTACGTACATATGAGAAAATGCCATAATGTCCCCTCCATCAATGGTATAGATTGTTTCTGGAGGAAAAAAGTTATATATCTCTAATACTAGTCTTTGGGGTGGTATTGGTTTCTTCTCAGATTTCAAGAATTTCTCGATCTGTTTTAGTTCACCCTCATAAAAATCTTGTAGATAATCATTCCATTCTGACCATTCTGTGATTTTTTCTTTAGGAAGACTATTTTCCATTTCTAATAATAATTGACTAATGACTGATTTAGCATCTGCTACAATACCAACTTCCACGGGTCTGTTTTTTCCTATTTCACTTGAATCAATATCAACTTGAATGATTTTTTGGTCTTTTTTCCAAAAAGGGGCATCTCCAAATAGAGTTGTATAATCCCATTTGCAGCCAAATGATAAAATTATATCTGCATTAGATGCAGCTGTTCTTAAGGCATTTACTGTAAACATCGATCCAACAAAAGTATTTTTATCCCTTGATATCGAACCCACTCCATTGACTGTCGTACCGGCAGGGATCATATAATTCGTGGAAAGCCTTATCAATTCTTCAGATGCTTTTGAAGCTATTACACCACCACCAGCAATAATTAACGGTTTTTCTGCCATCTTAAGGAGATTTACTGTGGCCTTAACATCCTCATTTTTGGCTTTAGGTCTATGTTCCTGTCGATATTGGTTTGGATCTTGAATTTTTTTTAAATTATCTTCACTGGCAGTCCTAACCAATGCTGTTTCTCGAAATTCTAAATAGACTGGACCTCTCCTTCCTGAAAGAGCTGTTTTTATTGCTTTTTGGACAGCCTCAGGTATTTCACTAGGCTCTTCTACTCTAATTTGTATTTTGGTAATTGGTTTCATTACAGCAATTTGATCAATATAACCTTGGATAATTCCGGTATTATCAAATATTTTTGCAACTTGAGCTCCAATGACTAATAAGGGAATTGAATCTGCCCATGCTGAAGCAACAGCAGGTATTAAGTGCATAACTCCAGGACCAACTGTTCCCATACAAACTCCAATCTCTCCAGTTGCTCTAGCATACGCATCAGCGGCATGAGCCCCATTCTGTTCATGCCGGACCATAATCGTATCAATACCCTCATCACGTCCAAAACGATAAACCGCATCATATATTCTTAGTAATTCTCCACCTGTTATACCGAATATATGTTTAACTCCCTCATTTAACAAACATCTAATTAAGAGGTCTCCACCATCTAAATTTTTTTTAGCCATGATAAAATTTCACCTAATATAAATAATAAATCTATAATACTTCATGAAAAATATATTTGAAAGAACTAAAACATTTAAATAGTTTTTCGATCGAATGCAATTGTTTCTAGGTTGAAATTGAATGCATTTGATGAGAAATTTCAGATTATTAATAGGTATAAAATCCTTTCTTGGTTTTTGCGCCGAGTTCACCCCTATCAATCATATCCTTAAGAGCTTGTGGTGGTTTATCTCTAGGGTCGCCGCTCTCTTTATAATAGGACATTTCGACATTATACACTGTGTCTAAACCAATATTATCCATTAGAGTAAAAGGACCAAAACTCATACCCGTGAAAATTTTCCATGCCGTATCAACAGTTTCAATATCTGCATAACCTCCCGCCCAAATTTCTAAGGCTTCTTTCTTACAAGCGCGCCACAATCTATTGAAAACAAAACCGTAACACTCTTTTTTAACTACTAACGGTGTAAATTCAATACTTTCAACAAATTTTTTACCTTTCTCAAATGTATCATCGCTTGTTTCTGTTCCTTTCATAATATCAACCATTGGAATACCTTGGTGATAAAAATGCATGTTCATCACTTTATCCTTTCGTTTGACAGCTTCTTCTATTCTCGAAACGGGGATTGATGAGCTATTTGTAGCAATAATCGCATGAGGTGGAGCAGCTTCTTCAATCTGTGAAAAAATCTTTTTCTTTAATTCTAATCTTTCAGGTACTGCTTCGATAATGAGATCTGCATCCGTCACTGCTTCAGCAAGATCAATATGGTATGTAACTTCACCGACTGCTCCTTTCTTCTTTTTCTTTCTTTTGATCTTTTTTACTAAGATTTCTAACATTTCAGTTTGGACATCGTAAATACGAAGAGTGTAATCATAAAAAGCTGTTTGAGAAGCTATTTGCTTTCCCAAAAACCCCGCGCCAATAACGGCAACAATTTTAATATCGTTCACCATATTTAATCATCTTTTTATTTTTCTTAATTATATGATTTCCATAATGAGGGTTTGGTTTTTAAGAGTATAAAGCAGATAAGATAAAAAAAGTTATAGATTTAGCTTCTAAAGCTCTAAATTAGAAAGAAAAAAAAATAAAATTGGATTGTTTGTTATAATTTGAGTTTAATTATCCCTTCTTTATACTGTTTCGCTTTTTCTGGAGTGATATCAAAGAATTTCCAAAATACAAGTAGGCCTATAGCCATAAGTATTGCTGGTATTAATCCCATGTGCAATCGAATTCCAATTAATGCAGAAGGAGGTTGAGTCGAAGCACCCTCTACAAATCCAGTAAGTTCATGCACAGCGGCCAACGTCACTGCTTGAAGTAATTTTCCAAAATTTTTAAAGAAATTGAGCACTCCATTGTAAATCCCTTCCCTCCGTTGCTCATATTTAACTACAGACTCATCAATTACTTGGCTGAAAATTACAGGGTATATCACCCAATACCCCCCTACGCCAAAGCCAAATATAAATATTACTATTAGGACTATTGTTAGATTAGTAAATATTGTAAACTGGATTGCAGAACAAACCATTACAATACCGGCAATAATCAGCGTTTTGCGATGATCCCCCAGTTTCTTATTCAATTTAAGCCAGAATGGTATTGCAACAAGACCGCCTATAAGAAGTAATAATGTCATAATTAGCAACGTTCCGGTCCCTGTTTCTAAAACGTATCTTGAAAAATAGAGGAGGGATGCCGTCATAAGATGGGTTAGCGCTAAGTAAAGGATAATCATAACAAAGAATGCTACAAATGTTTTTTGTTTGAGAGTTTGCTTTAAAGTCTTGAAATAAGATTCTCTTTTCTGTCCTTCATCATATTTTAATAAATAACGCTCAACATTTTCTTTATCATCTCTTAATCCAGGCATCATGAGGAACCAGCAAATAACACTAATCACAACACAAACCCATGCCATCAAAGCATACGAGCTAAGATTTCCATAGACAATTACCATAGGGGGAATTAAAAAGGCAAGGACAACACCAACAAATCCTATATATACGACAATTGCGGAAGCATTTAACCTTTCTGAACGTGACCTAAATTTATCTGGAAATAACGCTTCGAAATTGACAGTGAACACAGATTCAAGTAAGTCATAAACACATAAAGTAGATACAAGCCAAGCAAAAGTGATCCATTGATTAGCAACATCCGGAGGCGTGAAAATGAGTAGAAAAGAGATTATCCAAGGGATAAATACTGCTATAGCCCAAGGAAATCTGCGACCCCATTTTTTTGTAAACTTAAACGGGCGATCAGTTATATATCCTACGAGAGGATCATTAACTGCATCCCATAATGCATAAATTACTAATCCTAAAGCAACCAACCATGAATTCAGCCCCACTTCAGCTTCATAGTAGAAGAAAAGGATGAAATTGATAACACCATCAACTAGATGCGTTACAAGGCTTCCTGTGCCGTATGAACTCATTATTTTCTTAGAATGTAACACTTCAGCTCCAATATCAAAATCATCAATATCGCTCATTTTATTAATTACACCACTAATTTTTAATTTTTTAAAGATTTTATTTCTGTGTTAAATTTTTTATTAACTATTCTTTTGTCAAATAGACTTATAAAACTTTCTCGATTAAAAAAAATTAATATAATAAAAAGAACTCAAGAATTTAATATATCTTTTAAAGTGATTCAAATGGCTTTTTACTCAATTCTAAATTTATGTAATTTGAAAAATAAATCTAGCCATCGCATTTCAAGTTGGGATAAAAAAGGAAGAAATCTCGATTTCATTCAGATTAAAAGTAAAGAAACAGTAACTATAGCTGATATAGAAGGGCCAGGGATAATAAATCATATTTATTTTACTACAATCCTTCCAAATCCATTGGATTTTCGAAATGCGATTATTAGAATATACTGGGATAATGAAAAAAATCCGAGTGTAGAAGTCCCTCTGGGATATTTTTTTGGGGTTAGCAATTGTAGGCTTCGTATAATTAATTCATTAATGATTACTATTAACAGAGGAATTTCTGGAAGTTATGGATATAATCTTTATTTTCCAATGCCTTTTTCTACTAATGCTAAAATTGAAATAGAAAATCAAGGGCCATCTACTTTAGGAGGCTATATTACCGCATTTTGGTATCATATTGATTATGAAAAATTAAATGAGCCATTGCCTAAAGATGTTGGATATTTTCATGCTGTTTGGAATCGTGAGAAACTAACTCGAATTTCCGATAAAATACCTAAAAGGAAAAAAAATGTCTCATTATGGATAGCGAAAAACCTAACTGGAGAAGATAATTATATTATTTTGAATACTGAGGGAGATGGTCAATTAGCCGGATTATTATTAAATATTGATAATTTAGCTGGAGGATGGTATGGAGAAGGAGACGATATGATTTTTATCGATGACGATACTTGGCCACCCTCGTTCCATGGTACAGGTTCAGAAGAGATTTTTGGAGGTGGAGCAAGTCCCAAACATGAATATTCTGGACCGTATACCGGATTTCACCTTATAGAAAATTTTGATTATTCAGGTAATAATGGGATGTATCGATGGTATATTCATGATCCTATAAGATTTAAAAAAAGAATTAAATGGACGATTGAACACGGTCATGCTAATAATTTTGAGAACGATTATTCAAGCGTAGCTTATTGGTATCAAAAAGAGCCCCATAAAAAGTTCAATCCTTTCCCAGAAGCGCAAGAGCGAATACCTAAATTACCCCAGAATTATCAAGAAATTTGGGAAGAATATATTGATACTTGCACTAAAATAAATGCTAAGAAACAACAGTTAAGGGATAATTTTCCGGAAAAAACTGACAGATTATTCCAGGATGCTGCTCATGAATTCATGCAGGGAAAATATCAAAATGCTAAAGCTAATCTAAAGTCAATACAATCGATGCTTTAAATGCGCCCATATTGTAAATGTCGCGATCATTATTTTGAGATATATTTAATCATATTTCTTAAAATTACCCCCAAAAATCCAATTTTATAAAGTTTTAAAATTAGTTATCATTATTAATTAATATTAATTTATAGCATTCAATATCAAACAAAATTCAGTATGATTAAAAATGGTAATTGAAACTAACATAACAAAAATGTTTGGAATAAAACATCCAATTTTTAGCGCCCCGATGGGTCCGTTCTTTACGCGTGAATTGGCTCTTGCGGTTAGCGAAGCTGGGGGGCTGGGTGTTTTATCAAATGTGAACTTATCTGGTACAAATCCAACCGAGGAACATTTAGAAAGCATGAAATTCATGGTCGAACATACAGATAAACCCTTTGGTCTTAATATCCTTACGTCCCGTAACAATCCTGGAGTTAAAGAAATGGTTAGAAAAATCCCAAAACTAATCATGAGCGATCCTAAAATAAAAGAACAATGCAGGTATATACTAACTTCTGCCGGATCCTCAAGGTTCCTACCGGGATCTAAATATTTCCAAGAATTAAGGAAAGTTTCAGAAATAAAGCACTTTCATGTAGCACCAGCTGTATGGTTAGCACAGAAATGCGTAGCTTCCAAGGTAGATGGGATAGTAGTCACTGGCACTGAAGGGGGTGGTCATCAATCCTTTGAGAAAGTAACTACACTAGTACTACTCCAGCAAGTTAATAAAATTTTTCCCGACTTGCCTAAAATAGCATGTGGTGGATTTGCAACTGGAGAAGGGTTGGCTGCGGCTCTCTCGCTTGGTGCGGGAGCAATAGCCATGGGATCGCGATTCATTGCTTCAAAACAAAGTGAGTTCCATGATAATTATAAGGCATTAGTTCTACCCGGTAAACCCCAAGATACAGCACTTTACTGGGGAGCATTTGGCCCTATTCGTTTATTGAAGAATAAGTATGCTTTAGCACATCCTGCGCCTGGCTCTAAAGAGGATATGTTAGAACGCGAAAAAAGTATAACTATGGATGATATGATAAAAGATTTGGACGCTTATGAAAAGGTATATAAAGGAGATACTGAAAACGGTGCGGTGCTTCTAGGCCAATCAATCGGGATTATTGATAGCATTGAAAATGTCAACGATATTATTGAAGGAATCATAAAACATGCAGAAAATGTAATTAGAAAGAATAGTGCCATGGTAAAATAGAAAATAAAGCAAATTTAAATCAACCTTTTAAAATATTTTTTATATTTTATTCTTTTTTTTCCTTGTCCGAAAATGCGTCTTCCCTCTAACACTCAATTTCAATTATTAATTCTTCATTATATCCGATAATTACTTTAGTGTAGCCTCTTAACATTTCATCAACCTCCTCATTTCCCGTATCTACTCGTAAACATATCAGTCCTTTCATTTTTTCTTCTGTGCTTACTACTTGAATATTTTCCTTACCTATTTTTTTTAGAACTTCTGGGGTGAACTGTTTATTACCCCTTCCAAAGATAAATCCCTGCCCTCCAATTGGAGATATTATAATTTTGGCTGTTTTATAAGTGTCTAGTAATTCGAGAATTCCCCTCTCATTAATATCCGTTGCTACAAGGTGTTTATTATAAACGGCGTCTATACCTAACAGGGCTTTAGAAATTCCAAGTACATCCGAGATTGCTTTTACTGTAGTTCCCGGCCCTAATAAATATAATACATTATCTTCCATTTTCTCTATAATGTGTCTTGCTATATCTCTTTTGTTTTCTTCTGCTGTTTTGCCCATTTTCGAACTCTGTTTTCCCCCCTGTAACAAACTTTGGACTTCTGGAACTTTTAGATATCCATACAATCTTGATTCTAATTTTCCTTTTCTAAAGGAATCTTCATTAATATCAAGAACTTCTTTTTCTATGGTTTTTGAGCCTTTAATAAAAGCTTCAATCATCTGCGCAGCAGCTCGGGGATTAAGCGAAAAAACGGAACTAAACATTTTTACCCCTGAAGGTAAAGCTACTACTGGAACGTGTAGGCCAATGGCATCATAAATATCTCTTGCAGTTCCATCACCTCCACAAAAAACAAGTAGTTTAACCTCCTCCTTTTCAATCATTTGATTCGCTACTCTTTTAGTATCTTCTGCTGAGGTTATATTGCCAATCTCTCCGATAATTTGATATTCTATTCCTTTATCCTTTAAGAAATCGGCGCCCATTTTACCAGGTGCAGTAAGAAAAATAATTTTTTCTTTGTTTTTTAGATTGGATAATAATATGTTAATCCTGTCTGGTGTAATAGGTTTAGCTCCCAATTTTAAAGCTTTTTTAAAGATGTCCCCATCAGTTCCTTTTAATCCTACAGAACCACCCATGCCTGCTATAGGATTGATTATTAATCCAATCTTCTTTTTTTTCATATTTTAAGAAGGATAGGTCAAAAATTTTTAGTCTAATTTAATTAAAGTTTTTTAACCTTTAAAATCTTTAATCAATTTGATACTTTTTATGATGGGACTGTAAAAAAAGGAGATTAAAACGAACCAAAACTCGACAAATTATTGGAATAACAGATTTTCCAGCGAAGGAAAAATATGGGGACATACACCAAGTAATACTGCAAGGTATGCACTAGGCCTTTTCAAAAAGCAGGAAATTAAAAAAGCTTTAATCCCCGGGGCCGGATACGGCAGAAATTCGAAATTATTTTCTAACTAAAATTTCGAAGTTGTTGGTATAGAAATTTCCGAAATAGCATACAATATAGCTAAAGGTTATGATAGTAAAACCAAATTTATCTTAGGATCTATTCTGGATATGCCTTTTAATGATGATTTATATGATGCTATATACTGCTACAATACACTACATTTATTTCTCAGAAAAGAGCGTATTATATTCCTTAAAAAATGTTATAATCAACTCAAAGCTAATGGCTTTGTATTTTTTGTTATCTTTTCAGATAAGGAAAAAAGCTTTGGTAAAGGAAAGGAAATCGAAGAGAATACCTATGAATCTAAGCCAGGGATACCCACTCATTACTTTACGGAGGAAGATATTATTGAGCATTTTAAAGATTATTTAATCATTGAAACTGGAGAAATGGAGGATCAAGAAAATCACGGCGAAACAGGATTACATACACACATTCTTAGATATGTTTTTGCTCAGAAAAAAGAATAACATTAGTAATAAAAGCTTTATAGATAAAAATTTTAATTAATCTAATTTTTTACAATTGGCGCACTATACCGTAATATATAAGAAAGGCGCCAATTAATACGGAAACATCGTAGATATTCCATATCTGCCTGAGGAAAGGATCATTTATCAAAATCATAATTCCTACTCCGAATAGTTCTACGTAAATCATAATCATCCCTATCATGTATATCCTCCATCTTTTTTTGATTTCAAGATCTTCAAACATTTTATAGAGCTTTAGTGAAATATATAATGTAGGGATCATCGCAAATCCAATCCATATGATATTTGCATAAATAAAAAATTGGAGGTTCCACTGAGGTCTATAATGCGTATTTTCATTGATCCTCACCCCCTCTGGTATGAAAAATAAGATTGTTAGTAATGCACTATACACGCCTAAGATAATTAATTGTTTTTTTAATGATATTAACTTCTCTGATTTCCACAGTATGAGGTTAAACAATAACAAAAATATTTGTGCAAGGCAAAAAAAAATATATGTTATAATATGTAGTGCAACAACTATACTTTCATCAACATGTGTCGTTAATAGAGCGTAAATGGCATTACATAATCCACCTAAAAATATGAGTACAAAAAATCCACATATAGTAAAATTTAAACGGTGTTTATTTTTTCTTAAAACTAGAAAAGATAGGACAAGAAAAAAGGTCCCTCCCCCTAAAAATATTATAAAAACTTGAATAACTCTTGAGAACGGTATTGTTTGTAACATAAAAACCCCTTGACGTCTAAATTTTAAAATTTTAATATCTTAGTAAACAATTATTTCTACTTGAGGATA
>JAHQWS010000245.1 GCA_029856295.1 Promethearchaeia archaeon | reverse complement strand
ATCATATATAGTTGAGAAATCATTTATTTCCTTATTATTTAATAAATCTTCCATAATATGCGGAAGATATTCTGTTAATTTCATCTTTATTCAAAGTGCAATTCTTCATTGCACTAATAATTTTGTTAAAATTATTGGATAATTTAATATAAAAATTTTTAATTTTATGTTAAATCAATAGGAAAGATTTTATAAAAATCTTTAATGGTCTTTACCAGAAAATAAATCAACGGGCATATAATCTTCGCAAACTGCTCCCGTGCATATTATTTTTTCACCATAGTAATATTCGCCTGCATGATTACAATATCCCTTAGCAGTATCAGTGCTACATTTGGGTAATTCATTCTTTTTTAACCAACTAAGATACTCGTATTTTCTGCCCGTTAATGGAATATAATCAATTAATTTATTTTGGATGAATCTAAATCCCCATTCTTCGATAATCCATACTTTTTGATTAGTATGCTGATGGATAAGGCACAAATTATGTAAAAACGCTACTTTAACCTCTTTTTATCTTAATATTTTACTCAATTCATTTTTTTAATAATAATATAATTATTATTATTTATAATTTCTTTTTGAGTAAATCATTAATTTTTCTTTTTTTGTAATTTTTCAAAATCAATTTACTATCTGAAAACCTTTCTGTAAATTTCGTTAAATACAAATCATATTTCAAAATTATAAAATAAATTTTAAGAAAACCATCTTTTATAACATTAAGTAAAATAGTAAATGTGAAGTATTTGAAATGGGTCAATATATCTTTCTTGTAACTGTGCCTACTATTGAAGAGGGAAAAAAAATAGCGAGAATTTTAGTAGAAAACAAACTTGCTGCATGTGTTAATATGATACAGAATATTTTTTCTCTCTATGAGTGGAAAGGCAACATTGAAGAAGACAACGAGCATCTATTATTAATAAAAACAACGGATGAAAAAAGCGATTTAATCATTCAGAAGATCAATGAAATACATAGTTATGATACTCCTGAATGTATTGGGATTAAAATCGAAAAAGGATCAGAAAAATATTTAAATTGGATAAAAGAAGTTCTAAAATAAAATGGTTATAAATCTATTTCAGTTTGATTGGATTTTTATTGACACAGTCGTAATTATTTTATTAATCGTTTTCTTGATCAGTGTGAAAATTTTCAAGGAGAGATTTAGATGGAGATCTACATTATCTAACATTGCTTTGGATCAAATTGTATTTGATAAACCATCTCTTGAGCTTACAAATCAAAATCTAATAGTCAAAAACTTTAATATTACAGTGAATAATGTCCTAAAAAGTAAAGATAACTTAAAGCCGATAATCCTTATATTTAGAACTAACAAGAATAAAAGATTAGTTACGTTTTTAACAGAGGGTTTAGCTAGTTATGGATTTGACGTCATAAATATTACGCTTAATATTAAATCGTTACATAACCGTGATTCCTTAGAAAAACAAATACAAGAAGAATCTACACATCTAATTTCTTCTATTTTGAATTTCTTTAAACAAAGAAAATTAATTACTAATTCCAGCTATCTAACTATTATTCATCATAAATCAAAAGTTTCCTATAATTCCATTATATATGATAAAAATAATGTTGGAATGATATTAATTAACCCTAAATTTGATATAATAGCTCAAAAAAATATCTCTGGAATTATTGAGAAAAACGAATTATTATCAAAACTATTTATTATTTTTAGGAAGAATTCAAATAAATTTCTAACCAATAAAAATGTAAAAGAGTTTTTAACACGCTTTGCAGATTACGATACTCTCAAATCGAATTTATGGATATTAGATAAAAGCAAAAGTTCATTTAAATATTATGAGACAATTCTATTAGGGATAATAATTAATTTGATAGAATCAAATATATTAAAATCGCAAGTTTTATCTTAATTTATGTCAAAAGAAAAGATCTTAAAAGACCATTTCGAATCAATAATTTATTCTAAATCTGATTGGAATTTACTTAAATTAAAACGTGAAAGAGCTGCAAACCTCTTAGAAATGTTTGAAGGATTAAATCCATATATTTACGGAAGTATTGCTAGAGGGAATGTACATAAAAACAGTGATATTGATATTATTTTTCCTGAACCAATTCAATCATTCCGAATTGAATTTATATTGAATAAAAATGGCTTTAAGCACTATTTTAGAGAGATTATTATGGCAACACCAAAAGATTCAATAAAACTTTATATATACTTAAGTGAATTGGAAAGCATTACTGTTCCATTAACCAAACTAGAGAAGAAAACATTAGAGTTTTATGATTTTGGAGGAAAAATAAATTTAAGTGAATTAAATTTAGGCATGAGAGTGCCAGGCATTGATAAAAGATTAGTCTTAATAAAACCAAACCCACAGGGACATGAAGAAGTTTCCATAATTGATAATGAAGCAATAACAGCCAAGGAATTAGGGATTAGTATTGATACAATATTAGAAAGAAAAAAAGTTCTCTTAAAAAGAGAGAAACATGGAAGAACTGGTGTATTTTTAAAAAGAGAGCTTGATATTAATGAATCAACTGAAGAAGTTCTAAAAAAATTATCAGATAAAAAGGCGATAATACGAAAAAAATTATATCAAAGATGAAGAGATCCAAGATCTTAGAATCCAAAGGAAATACGTTTTATATAAAAGGTAGAAACATTCCTAAAGGTTGTCAGCTTTGTTTAAAGGGGGCTAAAGTAGTTTTTTTTCTAAATGGCATTTGTCAAAAACCTGATCATTGTTCATGGTATTGTCCTATCTCAGACGAGAGAAAAGGGGAGAATAATACATTCGCCGATGAAATTCAAGTTTTTTCTAACGAGGATTTATTAATTGAGATAAGTAAAATTAATGCTAAAGGCATGAGTATAACGGGTGGCGAACCACTTTTAGAATCAAACTTGGAAAAAACTCTAGATTACATAAAATACGTGAAATCAATGAAAGGAAAAAAGTTCCATATACACCTCTACACAAATGGCATTAACTTTAATGAATCTATTGCGGAAAAATTAGCTGAAGCAGGTTTAGATGAGATAAGGTTTCATCTTCCTACAAATAAATGGGAGGGTATTAAATTTGCTTTAAATAAAGGAATTTCTGTAGGTGCTGAGGTTCCTGTAATTCCAACTCATGAATATACTAAATATCTTGAAAATTTAATATTATATTTAGATAAAATTGGAGCAGATTTCATTAATCTGAACGAATTTGAAATTTGTTATCCCAATAGCCAATATTTAAAGGAAAGGGGGTTTCACCTAAAAAAAGGTACAATCGCTTCTGTTGAAAATAGTAAAGAAACGGCAATAGCTCTCGTAAAAAGATTAGCTCCTAAAACTTTTCTTAAAATTCATTTTTGTACAATTAGAGCAAAAGATTACCATCAATTAAAAAACCGCTATTTAAGAAGAGCTAAAACAATTAAATTGCCTTATGAAGAAATAACAGATGAGGGGCTTTTTATATATACTATAATTGAGAGTAGTGAAGAAAATCTGATAACTGCAAAAGAATTAATATTATCAAAATTTAAAATCCCCAAAGAACTCATATCCATCGAAAAAAATAAACTAAAACTGCCATATTATATTGCTTTGACGGATAAATTTATAGAATTCTTAGAGGATAAAAAATTGGATGGATTCATAGAAGAGATCATCCCTTTCAGAGGAAAATACTGTCAAATTACAGAAAGAACGCCAATTAAAGTTTTCAAACAAGAAATGAAGGGATTTAAATGAAAATCAAACAAGTATCT
>JAHQWS010000244.1 GCA_029856295.1 Promethearchaeia archaeon | reverse complement strand
CAAAATCTGTCTCAATCAATTCCCTCATCTTATATGTTATATGATATTGATTAAAGAATGAAAAGGAAGAGTTATTAAAAAAAGAGTATATGATTGAAGTAAGACAGATATATCATTATAGTAATACTAAAAGAACATGAAATAACGTTAAGAAAAAAAGATATTTCTTAAAAGTTACACATCAATTTTATTACTTAAAAATTCAATAATATTTTATTAAGGAATTAAAATAATAATATTAGGTTTAAAAAATTTCATAAGTATTTGGAAGGCAAAGTGATCTCGATGAAAAATGCGATAAAAATAATTGTGAGTGGGCTTGATAACGCTGGTAAAACGAGCATACTTACCGCTCTCGATAAAAAATATAATTTCCAACAAGAAATATTGGAGTTAAAACCCACTATAAGAGTGCAATATCACCAAACAGAATTTCTGGGTAATCTCTGTTTCTTTTGGGATATGGGCGGACAGGAGCAATATAGAAAGCTTTATCAGAAACGACAAGACGTATATTTTGATGGTACTGATTTATTAGTGTATGTAATTGATATTCAAGATAAAGAAAGATTTGATACGTCTCTCGCTTATTTGGATCTAATTTTAAAATTTTTTATGAATAATGAGATGGACATACCAATCATAGTTTCATTTCATAAGTACGACCCCGAACTAAGAACGATTGATGAGATACACGATTCTATTAACGATTTAAGAGAACTTATTACAGAAAAATATCTAACATTTAAAATCTTATTCCAACAAACATCTATCTACGATATTATCTCTATTGTTCAGTTAATTTCCTACGGGCTCTCTATTTTTGATGAGAAATTTTTTGAACTGTCAGTATTAGTGGAAGAATATTTAGTTAACAAATTTAATTCGACATCGCTTATCCTATTTGACCAGAATGGAATAATAATTAGTGAATTTTATAGGGAATTTATAAATCCTGACATCTACATTGAGTTACTAGAAACAATCAAAGAACATCTCTTTTTACTAAAAAGGATGCAGGAAGAGGATTTTAGCTTAGATTATAACTTTTTTACTCTTGAGAATAAATTGTTGTCATATTTACACAAAATTAAAATTAGAAACGATTCGTATTATGTCTCTATAGTCATTGAAGAAAAATATAAAGAGAATTTGTTGGAAAAATTTCCCGATTTAGTAGAAGATATATCCAAGATTTTAGAAGTAATATTGCCCTGAATTTGCGCTAATAAAAAAGCTCCCTAAAAATAGGTTTTTTAATTATTCAAAACATAATTATATGCTTATCCTATCTTTAAAATTTCTCTCGCCTTATCTATAAGCTTTTCCTTTTTCTTTTGATGGTTCTCAATGAATTTTACTACTTTTTCAATGCACTCTTTCTTATGTTCACCGCACATTAGTTCTCCCTTCACACATTTCTCGAAATCATCTGCCAGTTTTTCATCATCTTCTTCAAAATGATATGTTAATATTTTGTAAATCATACATTTTTGTGGCTCTCCCCCTAATTCTTGTTGCTCTTTTTTATTTTTTCGTCCTCCTGTAAGGGCACCTTTCAGTTTTTTTATTATTGAGTCTATCGGTTCGTTAAATGTGAAGTGACTATTCGGATTTCTTTTTGACATTTTATCTGTTCCATCTAAACCGGTTAATAATTTATGATATGTTGCTCCTGGCAAGAAAAATGCATCCCGAACTATTTTTTCATCTTCCTTTATATCTTTATAATACCTGCGTGTTAAATCTCTCGTTAATCTTATATGAGGATCTTGATCAATACCTACAGGAACGATTGTTGGCTGAGGAGCATCTAAAATTTGAGGCAAGAGTATATCTCCGACTTGTATCAGAGCTGCTAAATAAAGTCCAAAACGCTTTTCACCATATATCGCATTCACCATATTTTGTGTAAGAAGCCGTCCTACCTTAAAACAGACATCTTTCACTATTGGCTCTTTTGATTGTCTCCATATATATGCTTTATCTGGAGAAGGATCTAAGCCTAAAGCTAAAATATCCGCCAAATTATCTACCCCAGCCTCTTCTGCCTCCTCATAAGGGATTCCATTATCTTCCCATGATTCAATATCTGCTATACAATAATAAGCTTTAGCCCCCATTTTCTGAAACTCAACAATTTCCAAAGCAGTGGTTAATGTTCCCAGATGAAATGGACCAGATGGCTTAATACCACTCATTACCGCCCATGGTTGCTTCTTTTCTATTGCTTTAAAAATATCATCAAGAGAACGGTGTCCAAATATAATTTTTCGTCTTATAAACCTGTTGTCAATTAATTTTTGTCTCTCTATTTCGCCAATTCGTTCAATACCAAATTCCTTTATCAGTCTTTCATAATCTTCTTCGTCAATACCTCGTGCACTCCACGGATCCATATGAAATTCTTTGTTTTTCTTAGCCATAGTAATCAAATTTTTTTCCTAAAGTGATAATTATTAAAATATAAACAAAATAAAAAATTTTGATAAATTATGAAGAAATTTTCTCAGAAAGAAATTAATAAGTTCATTGAAATGTTAGATTTTTCCAAAATTGAAGGCAGAATAGTACCAGTCATCGCACAGGATTATAAAACTAACGAGGTCTTAATGCTAGCATTCGCAAATGAGGAAGCTGTACGCAAATCTTTAGAAACGGGTATCGCATGCTATTATTCACGATCGCGCAAAAAATTGTGGAAAAAAGGAGAAGAAAGTGGACACATTCAAGAAATTCAAAATATTTTCGTTGATTGTTATAACGATACAATTCTTTTAAAGGTAAAACAGAAAGTAGCGGCTTGTCACACGGGTTTTTACTCATGTTTTCATAGAGAATACGTTAATGGAGAACTTATCACTCAAGGAAAACCCGTATTTAGTCCAGATGATGTTTATAAAAAATAAATTTTCAGTTCATTTCTTCTTCAAAAGTAAATTAGTATCTATTTTTTACCGATTTTTTAAAACGATTTCATTGTTATAGCTTTTTTCATATATTCATACTATGAAATCAATTGAAGAAAGTATAAAGGATAAATGGAAGAACATTTTAACTCAAGAACAATATTATATTTTGCGGCAAAAAGGAACTGAGCCCCCTTTTACTGGTAAGTTTTGGAATAATCATAAGAAGGGAATCTATAAATGTGCGGGATGTGGTAATCCTTTATTTGATTCTGAAACTAAATTTGATTCCGGAACGGGTTGGCCCAGCTATTATGAGCCTCTAACAAAGGAAAATATTGAGAAAAAAAATGACCTAAGCCACGGGATGGTACGAACTGAAGTTCTCTGTAGTAAATGTCAGGGTCATTTAGGACACGTGTTTAACGACGGTCCGAAACCCACAAATTTAAGATATTGCATTAATTCTGCTGCCTTGGAATTTGTGCCCGAGGTATGAATTTCCAAAATCTAATAGTGTAAGATTGTTCGACTTTATAGTCAAGGTGAGTTTTAAGGATAGCTTTTACTTGATCATTTAATTTTGATATTGAAATATCACTAAGCGTGTTCTCATCATAAGAATGCGTAGCATTCCATAAACTATAATTAATTATCCTATTCATGGCAATACCACGAACAGTATTAATTGACATATCTCTTATATTCCTATAGCTTTCTTACACGATATCGAATTCCAAAGATATTTTTTTAAATCTTTTTTGATTAAATAAATGTATGAACCATATTCCAAGTGGTGATGATAAAGTTAGTAAAACTGCTAGTGTAACTTTAAGTTTTCTTCAAAAAAAATTGATTAAATCTAATCAATTGACATTTCTAGACATTGGATGTGGCGATGGACGCGATATCGACT
>JAHQWS010000243.1 GCA_029856295.1 Promethearchaeia archaeon | reverse complement strand
CTTGCGGATAGCACATGTAATTCCCATAAAATCATCATAGAGAGGAATTTTCCCTTCTTTTTTGTAATACTCCTTCAATTAGCACTATACTTTAAGGTTGATAACAATGTAATTAAAAGAATTATCTTTGTACATGGGAAAAGAATAAAAGATACTGGCCTAAATCTAAAATTAAGGAATGAAATTATTTATCGAATAAAAAGATAATAAGATTATTTTTACTGATTATGCAGTTTTTATAATTCTTTAATTATATTGAGATTCATAAAAACTAGATATGAGAAGATTTTAATATATCCCTCATTATATTTTAAATGGAAATTAAATTTTCAAGATGAGAGGAATCTTGAATATTGAAGAAATGTTGATCATATGGGAGTATTAAGTGAGTTGGGAGTTGATGAAGATAGACTGACTGAAATTTTGAAAATTCATAATGAAAGCCTAAAATGGATGTATGATAATTTATCTGAGATTCAAGAATCATACACAGGAAAGTTCATAGCGATATTTAATAACAAAGTTGTTGATTTTGATGAGGATAGAGGAATATTATTTCAAAAATTGAGGGATGAATATGATAAAAGAAAAATCGAAGAAATTTTTGGTTGACTATGTAAATCCCAAAGACGTTATTTTAATCTTATTCTTTATACTAGAGAGGGCATTTATTTAGAAAAACGATTAGAAGACTGCTTTTATAAAAAATGAAAAAAGAAAAAAGGGGAATTAATTATTTTTTTTAGCTTGATTTACATCTACAAACGATAGAACAAATAATCCAATTCCCATGATAATTCCAACAGCGATTAATGCCCAACCCCACGCATATTTACCTATAACATCGGCAGTCGTTAGAATTAATCCGAAAACTATAGGACCAAAAGATGACGAGACCTTTCCGCTGAGATTTGAAAACCCAAAATACTCACCGAACTTTTCCTTAGGTGCGAGCTCTGTAACCATGATTCGATTAACTGTCCATGTTCCTCCTAAAGCTGGGCCTGCTATTATGCCCATTATAATACTGAGGATAAAAGGAAAATTAAGCCCAACATCAATATAAGGCAAGGAAAAGATTAATATGACTCCAATAGTTAGCGATATGGCCCATAAAGCGCCTACAAAATAGAAGCCCTTTTTTGGACCGTATTTTTGCCCGAACAAACCAACAAAGTAGGTAAAGATAACGGCTGAAAAGGTGGCAATTAAAATAAAAATTACACCGAATATATCAGACGCTTTGCCCTTAGTCCCAATAATAAGACCATCAGTTATAAGAGGCATCATATAAAGTATTAAAGTATTAGCGATATTAGCTATTAAAAAATATGCTATGACGTAAATAAACATAGGTCTATGTGCTTTTATATCCTTAAACGTACTTCTTAGCTGTTTAAAGGAATCAGCAATTACTTTACGTACTGGTGGAAGTTTCTCTTTTCTCTGTTTTTCGCGAACAAATACAAACGGAATTCCCAAAATTAAAAATAGAATCATAGGTAAAACAAACGTTATCCAATATCCAGTATATCCATATGAGACAGTTCCTTGATTAGGGTCGCTTACAACGTCACCCCACATGAACATTAAAGGTAATAACACAATTAGAGAAATAATCGTACCTAAATATCCCCACGCAATCCCAAATCCAGAAACTTTTCCAATATCTTCTTTACTCGCAATAAATGGAATCATCGAATCATAAAAAATCAAACTAAATTGATAAGCGACGTTTGAAAGGATGTAAAAAATTAAAACAATAGTAATATTATGGAAAAAACCAAGCATTGAGGCAAATAAAACTGTTATACCCCCTAAGCTTATTACAAAAGGTTTGCGTTTTCCTGCGTTGTCACTAAACGCTCCTAGAATGGGAACACAGATGGCTAATATAGCTTGCATGATACCTTGGACGAGACCAAAAAGAAGACTCGCTTGACCATACGTTAATCCATGCTCTGATTGACCAATGACCAATATATAGCGATAAATAATTAAACTTACAATAACCATGGAATAAATCGTGTTCGCTAAGTCATTTATGTCTGCTTGGTCTCTGCCAAACAGATTACATAGCCCAGAAAAGCACATTCAATTTAGAAGTCGTAGTTTCTACTTCAATATTAACATTATTATCTAATTTAACTGACATTTCTCTCACAATTTTTAGTTAAGTCTCAATATTGCTTAATGAATAAAACAATTGAGTGATAATAATAATATTTAATTATTATATTATTTTTGCCCTTGATCTGAAAGTATTTTCAATTCTTCCATTCTCAATACAATTTAAGTACTCTTTTTTCATAAACTCCTAAAATTTGGGAACGGAGTCTTTGAATGGAGTATTTAAAGTTCTAAGTATGTTCTCTATTACTTTTGTATCTTTATAGATTTTTGTGAAAGGTACCAAATGCATAGGCATTTTTAAAGGAAGCCATAAAAGAATTTCATTGTATTATGATAATTTTTTAGAGAGTATGGAATTAAAAAAGATCAAATAATAGTGAAATAAAAGGTATAAAAATTGAAATTGGTATGGGTATAGTAGAAAGATATAACGTGAATAATAACGATAATAAAAGTAATGGAAGACGAATTTATAGACGTGGAATAAAACAACATACAACATTAGTTTTTCTTGAGGATTTGCGGAAAGAATTACAACAAAATTCAGAAGTATTGTCAAAACTTTTTCCTGAGAGATTAGGAAGATATAACCATACGGATCTCTCTAAGTTTTGGCTCAGAAGTAGCGAATATGTTACAAGAACTCTTTACAGATTTAAAAAAGATCCAAGTTGCAAATTTCCTCAGAGGGCTATAGATGATTTAAAAAATATTTTAATTAATCAATATGGTTCAATTATTTCATCAATTTGTTTAGAGTTAATCAAGTGTTATGAGAGTAAAAAACTATCTATTTCAATTTTTATCGAACTATTATTAAAAGAAGTTCCTAAAATTTCTGGACAAATTACTGTCATTGACTCTGAATTAAACACTTTATTTGGTTATGGGACTGGGCGTGTCACTGACATTGTATATGATATTACGACTAGAGGTAAGAATTTTAAATTTTCATTAGAAAGACTTTATCTTCTTAGAGATAATTTGCTTGCTTTGGTGGGAGAACGGGCTAAAAATTGTCTTGAATTAATAGAAAAATATAGAGTTTCAAATCCCGATATTAAATTGTATTCTTACCAACAATATACAATTGAGAATCCAACTTTCTTTCACGATATGAAAACTAAAGATCAATTTTATTGGTTAGGATTATTATATTCTGATGGTCATTTAAGAAAAATTAGGCAGGATTATACTATTCAATTAAAACTATCCGTTAGTGATATAGATTGGGTTGAAGGTTTTGCAGAAGCAGTAGGGCTTCCAATAGAGAGGATAAAGTACATAATAGAATTAAAAGAAGATAATAATGGCAATATTAAACCTTATCATTATACGATTGCTCGCTTTTGCTGCAAACCTATGGCAGAGCAGCTTGAATCTCTTGGATTCTTAAAATTTAAAGCTGGGAGAATAGGTTTGCTAGATATTATCAAAATCCAATTTAGAAATGCAAAAAATTATAAATTTTGGGGTGATACTCAAGACGGTAAAAAAGCATTAAGTTTCCTTCTTGGATTTTATGATGGTGATGGTCATCTAAAAAAAAGTAGGACCGCATGCATCATTAGTAATAATAAAAAATTATTATATGAAATAAAAATCTTATTTGGATCGCCAAATATTCCTAGACCTAATAAAAAAGATCAATCTTATCAGTTAGCTTTAGGTCCTAACCTCTTAATGGCAATGATGTTAAGCTATAGTAATAGTA
>JAHQWS010000242.1 GCA_029856295.1 Promethearchaeia archaeon | reverse complement strand
TTTTTTTTGTTTAAAAATAATTTAAAAACAATTAATAATTTACAATCAAAACTTTCGAAAATTTTCAAGGTTTGAAATATGAATGAATCAAAGCGAGAAGAAACTCCAGAATATAGTTTGAAACACACTCTAGCGTTTAGTAATGCTCTACTTTCAGATGTACTTGCATATTAATCATTTACATTCCTAATATTTACTTTCTATTTTACTATAGTTAAGTTAAATGTCGTTTTAATCTCTATAGGATTTGTTATTTGGTCTGTTTGGAATGCCTTAAATGACCCTCTATTAGGAGGTCTTTCAGATCGTACGCACACTAAATTAGGGCGCCGGATTCCCTGGATCTGGGCTTCAATTTTCCCTTTAGGAGTCTTCATGATTATATTATATACACCACCGATGACCATTGGAATAAATGACGAAATAACCAATTTTGCTTATTTTCTTACTACTATCATCATTTTTGAGTTATTTTACACTATGTTTTCCATTAACCAGACAGCACTTTTCCCAGAAGTTTTCATTGATAAAGAGGAGAGAGCAAAAGTTAATAGTATTAGGCAAATTTTTACAATAATTGGGCTGATTCTTGCTTTTATTTTGCCTACACTGTTCATTCCTGATTTAACAGACAGGAAATATCTTCAGAATTACTGGATTTTTGGAATATTCGCTTGTATTATTGTCATAATCTTCGGATTAATATTCTTAAAATGGGGTGCTCGAGAGAAAGCCGAATTTAAGGACGACTATAAAAACCAGCCATCATTGATTGAATCATATAAAATCTGCGTTAAAAACGAAAACTTCAGGTGGGCAGCATTTTCTCTTACCATGGTTTGGTTTGTTTTCGGCATGCTACCAACGATAATACCTCTCTATGGTAAATTTGTTTTAGGGGTAGATAATTCTCTTTTCATAGCATTAATGCTAGCTCTTGCTTTTATTTCTGCTATGGGTTTTGTTTTTATTTGGCGCATTGTCGTATTGAGAATAGGTGTCAGAAAGACTTGGATCTGCTCATTGTTAGTTTGGATCGTAACTTTTATTCCCTTATTGTTTGTTACGGGTGTCGCTTGGGGATTGTTTATCTTTTTTCTGATGGGAAGTGGATTCGCGGGAGCATTATTTCTTAGAGAAATACTCTGGGGAGATGTGATGGATGAGGATGAATTGACTACCGGAGTAAGGAGAGAAGCTGCGTATTGCGGGGTGAATGCGTTATTCATGCGACTTTCAACGATTTTAATATTTTTAGCTATTAGTCTTGTCTTCACAAATATTGGTTGGGCGGTATATGCTCCTGAAAAAGTAACTCCTGAGGTAATCTTTGGATTACAACTTTTAATGGTAATTTTTCCGGTAATTGCTCTTGGAATTGCGATTTTTGGCTTTTACATGTACCCCTTACATGGAGAGCGATTAATAAAAGTAAAAGAAGCTCGACAAAAACTTCATGCTGAGAAGAAATCAAAACTTTAATCTTTTTTTCTTAACTTTTTAATTTATAAATAAAAAATAAAAATAAATATATATTATTTATAATTACTTTATAACTTCATGAAAGATTGGAATTCTTTTCGTCGCATTGAAGCTGCTTTTAATAGGGAAATTCCAGATAGAGTTCCTAAATATGAAGGTACAATAGAAATTCCCGAATTAAATCCAATTATAAGGGGCCAAGAAGACCATGGCACGGTATTTCTTTTTTCTCCTCAACATATTGATCTTTTCCATAAAAATCCTTCATTTTTTTCAGCGATTAAAAAATCTGTAGAAAAAGGAAAAACCAAGGGAATTAAAAGATTAATACCTGACCCTGAAAGTATTAGTAAAAACCATCGAGATTATAATTATGATATGTTCGGATATATAGCTGGAATTCCTATAGTGTTAAAGGATCAATTTTTTAACGACTTTTATGGAGATGAGAACGGAAAAGTAGTTCGCGGCCCCGGAGGCAGGTTGGTTTTCAGAATAAGCCCAGACGGAGCTCATACTCGACATGGATTTTTCCGAACTCCTGAAGATTGGGAGAAATACATTGATCTTAATGGTGAGCATCCAGGTAATTTCTTTTTAGTAGAAGATACAATGAAAATCTGTGAGGATTTAGACATTGTTCCAATTTTTTCCGTGTTTGGATGCGGCTTTTTTGAAGAACTATGCGGTATTTTTGGATTTGAGGCACTTTTTAAGCTTTTGGTAAAAAATAAAAACTTTATAAAAAGTGTAGTTAAGGACATGAGTGAATATTCTTTGGTCGTAGCAGAAAAAATTCTTGAAAATGGTGGAAAGTTTATTTATATGACATGTGACCTCGGTTATAAGGGAAGAAGTATAATCTCGCCTCGCATGTTCCGGGACTTCTTTAAACCGGGCATTACAAAGTTCTGTGAGAGAGTGCATGAACTTGGCGGGTATGTCCTGATTCATTCATGTGGTTATATAATGGAATTACTTCCAGATATTATTGAAACGAGTGTAGATGCAATCCATCCTATAGAAAAAGCTGCGGGTAATGATATCGTAGAAATTAAAAATAAATATGGAAAAAAGATTACTATAGTTGGAAATGTTCCTATCCCGTTATTAACACATGGATCTCCCGACGAGAATTATGATTATGTCAAGTATTTACTTGAAAATGTATCTAAAGGGGGAGGACATATTTTATCATCCTCTCATTCAGTTACTCAATGGTGTAAATTAGAAAATTTTAAAGCATATAATAAAGCTGCGGAAGATTTAGGAAAATATCCAATTAATATTAAAGAGGTTTTTAAGTAGTAATTAACATTTTTTAAGAGAATATAATAAAATTGCCAATTATAGGAATCGATTATGAAAAATGTATAAATTGTGGATTATGTGTTAGAGAATGTCCAAGACGTTTTCAAAAAGATAAAGAGAGTTTTAGCAATACTATAATAAAATCAGCTTCAGTGATGCACTCTCTTAATTTTTTACCATTAATTTCACATGTGAACTTGAATCCCGGATCTGATAATTTTGAGTCGACAGTTTCCTTTATATGTTCATACATTTTATTTAGTCTATCAAACATTATCGATCCCGCTTTCTTTTTTGTTAATCTTAAAGATTATATTATTAACATATTACTTTAAATTGGCATATCAGAAAATAATTAAAAAAATTGATGACAAAATATCTAATTTTATTATTCTATAATTTCTTTCAACATGAATGATGAGATATTACTATATGATATATAGAATTTTAATTTATTAAATCCATGGAGTGATATCCAGAGTTTGAATCCATTCTCTTTTTAAATTAAGGATATGTGGCATAAATTTGTAAATTTCTGCTATTGCACCTAAAAATCCTGTTAAGATATGCGCGGATTTATAATTTTGATGTAAAAAATTCTTATCGTTGATTTTATCAACCACATAATCGAGGTATTTTATTATCGCTCGTTTAATATCTTCTTTTTTATATCCCTTAGATTGTTTACAACATCTTGTTAAACAAAATATCGCATCTAAGTCAATGCAATATGAATATTGTGTGTCCCATGTTCCAAGTTCGTTTTGTAATAAAAGTGTAGAATCTATAATTTTTTCTGGAAAAGGTAAGGAATGCTCTAAGAATTCATATATCCAATAATAATGGACAGCACCTCCTAATTCATTTTTAGTCAGTCTCTCTTTTTTAAGCCGGTGAATCCATCCTAGTCTCCAAAAACCTACATCTGGATCAGCATGCTTATCCAGCCATTCAAAATACCAATCAAAAAAATTATCATGAGGATAAGATTCTGGGCCTAAGGTGGCATAGATTGCACCTATTCCCCCGCATCGATGGGAACCTGGCCAATATAATAACCCTCAT
>JAHQWS010000241.1 GCA_029856295.1 Promethearchaeia archaeon | reverse complement strand
TAAATAATGCAAAAATTCAATCGAGATAAATAATCCTATTAATCGAAAAAATATTAATAATAATATCCCAAATAACACGATTACGTGCATAACTGTCTCCAATTTTTTTTTCTTAGATAATAAATTCTGTCTTTTTAAACTTATTTTTTATAGATATAAAAGTACAACCTCAACTCTTGATCAAGATCGATAACACCATTTAAATAATCTTCTTTGCAATTTCTCTAAGATTTTTTAATCCTTGAACGGCAAGCTCTTCACCTGATTCAGCAAATTTTCTCCATATTGCACATAAACTGTTTAATTCTTCAAAACCAGGATCGAAAGATTCAATAACAAGCGGACCAGCATATCCTATATCTTTTAATGCTGTAAAAAACTCTTTCCAGGGTACAAGTCCTGTTCCGGGTATACCTCTATTGCTCTCACATACATGAATATAACCTAAATACTCTTTTCCACATTTTTCTACCGCTTCTCTGAAGCTTAATTCCTCCCTAATCATATGGAAAGAATCCAAATGAACCTTTAGATTATCAATTCCAACATCTTTACAATAACGAATAGCATCTTCGGCAATATTTAAAAAATGCGTTTCAAACCGGTTAACACATTCAACTGCAATTACCAATTCGCCTTTTTCTTTTGCATAGTTTGCTACTTCTTTCATAGCATTAACTGACCAATTCCATTCCTGCTCTGTCCTTGGTTTTCCCGTAAGATAACCCCAAGCCGCATAATTTACACCGCCTAAGATTTTTGAACCTAATTCAATATTTAAATCCACCAAAAGCTTTAAATTCTTTATTCCATTTTCCCTAACTTGAGGATCAGGGGAAATTAAATTTGTTTCTTTGCTTAATGTAGTAGTGGTAACTATATCAAGTCCGACATTTTCAATTTTTTCCTTTACCAACTGTGTAGGAAAAGTCTCGGGATGAGCAATGGCAATATCAATAATTTCAAAACCTAATTCCTTTGCCTTGGGTATAATCCATAAGTCTTCCTTTGAAAAGTTTTCAGACCAGATAAAAGAATCAACCCCAAATTTAAACATTTAGCATGTTCTCCTTTTAAATTATTTAATAACCATTTTATTTCAAATATTTTCCTAAAATCAGAAATAATAAATTTATTCAAGGTTCCTATGGCGGCTCTCCATTTCTTCTTTAGTGGTCCCAAGCCGGCTCATTAAATCCATGATAATCATATCAAACAATATCAATAAGCTTTGTTCAAAGAGATTTCCCATTAGCTGATTTGAAGGCACCACATCAGCGGTCCCTAGATATACATGTGCGGGTAGGAATAGCACATTATCCGCAGCCCTTGGAGTTTTTTTGTCAGGATCCCCTGTCACAACCGATACTCTTGCCCCCCGCTTTTTTGCTTTTTCGACAACATAATGTATATGCCCGATTTCGCCACATCCACTCGTAGCAATGAGCAAATCCCCCTCGCCGATTGCAGGAGTCGTTTCATCCCAAATCCAATGGCTTTCAATACCAAGGTGCATTAAACGCATTGTAAAAGCTTTGGTTGATAACCCTTCTCTTCCAACGCCAATTAGTATAATTTTTTTCGCCTTCATAATTTCAGAGACAAAACACTCAACCTCAGAAAGATCAACGCGATCAAATACCTTTCCAAGTTCCTTAATGATTATATTCGCTTGCTGATGATAGTCCATCTCAATAACCTCCTTCTCCGAGAGAATTCTGTAACATATGCATGGTTTTTCGAATATCATCATAGACATTTTCATCTGTTTCTTCAAATGGGTAGATTACTTCGACATATTGTACTAAATCATTCAAGTTATATTTTTCAATGACATGTCGAATTGAGTTAATATTAAGCTTTCCATCATGAGCAAAACTCCAGTGACGATCAAGTAGTCCATCAGTTTGCTGAAGATGAAAGCAGTCTATATATGGGTGACATTTATTGAGCCAATTTTCCATATCCGCCTGCTCCTTAAGAAACGGTTCTAATATAGCATGCCCCCAATCCACTAAAAGTCGTACCGGCACATCAGTTGTTCCATTAAGATCCTGCATTAATTTAAGGGAATTCTTGGGATCATTAGGAAATTCTGCAAAAAGGGGTGTTGGCTCTATAATAATTTTTTCTAGCCCCGCTTTCTTTGCATAAGCAGCAAGCTCACGTACTAAGTCGAGGATCACACTATAAAGTTCTTCACGTTTTTTTTCATCATATGCATCATTATGGGTCATACCCCCAAGTGGGGTACCTATAGAATTTGATTCCATAACAGCAGACATATCGATGGCACGTTTAAAGAAATCCAAAGATATCTTACGCTGCTCAGCCGAAGGCGCCATTAGCTGAGGATAGGTATAAGATGCTAAACCACCGAAAGTGCCAGTAAGGATTAAGCTTTCTTTTTTGAAAGCTTGGCTCCATTCTCGCGCAATCTTGTCGCGCTGACGGGAAGGCCACCAAGGATCAAGCAAATCCCACGTAAACTGAATATATCTAGTCTCCAAGTCATTTCTAATCATCGAAGAAAGAAATTTTGGTTCTAACCATCTTTTTACAGCGAATGATAGATTTAATCCTATCTTCATAATATTCCTCCTAAATTTTCTTCTTTCTTAAAACTCCCATCCGAGAAATAGAATCTAATGCAACAGCGGCTACAATAATTACTCCGCTTACAGCGGTTTGCCAATAAACCGATACACCGTACAGTACAATTATGTTCTCTATCACCCCAATAATGGTTGCGCCAATTAGTGCCCCTGCTGGGCTACCAATACCTCCTGTCAAAGCAACACCTCCTATAACAGCAGCAGCTATTGAATTTAAAACCCATAGCTCACCGATAGCAGGTTGAGATGAACCGAGTCGTGCAACCATAATCATTCCAGCTAATGCAGCTAATAAACCAGTAATCATAAAAGTTGATATTCTAATAAAATTGACTTTTATGCCAAGTATCCATGAAGCCTCTTTGCTATTACCTACTGCATACATATAACGACCAAATGGTGTGTACTTTGTTAAAAATACAATTAATACAAGCACTATAAGCATGATAACGAAAGGCATAGGAATATTAAATAGATAGCCTTGACCCAGAAAATAAATCTCTTTGGGAATGTCCGTAATTGCCCTACCTTCTGAGATGACTAAATTGATTCCTTTATATATACCAGCTGTTCCGATCGTGACTATTAATGAGCTAAGTTTCAGGTTAACCGTGATAAGTCCATTGAGCATTCCCAATATGGCACCTAAAAGTAGGGATAGAATTAATGATAAGTAGGGATTAATACCGACATGTACCATTAATATTCCTCCAATAACTCCACAGAGTCCAGCGACAGACCCTACCGATAAATCGATTTCCCCAAGTAACAACAAGCAACCCTGGCCAATTGCAACAATACTAACGAAAGCAAGTGAACGTATTACTGCTTTCAAATTGTAAGCAGTTAAAAAATAAGGGGATGATAAAGATGCGATGACAATCATCAATCCTAATGCAGCCATAATACCACTTATTTTGTTTTCTTTTAGAATGTTACGTAACATTTTGATGACATTTTCTTTTTTCATAATATACTCTCCGTACTATTCTTAATATTTTCACCTAATATAGAATTTAATATCTCCGATTCTTTGGTATTTTCTGTTTCGAACTCTCCTACTTTTTCCCCATTATACACCGTAATAATTCGGTTAGAACACCTTAAGAGCTCTTCAAGCTCTGATGAAATAAGGATTATACTTATCCCTTCCTCATCTACTATTTTCTTCATCATTCTATATAAATCATTCTTTGTTCCTACATCAATTCCCTTCGTTGGTTCATCAAATATAAGTATTTTTGGCATACAAAACATAGCACGTCCAATGATTACCTTTTGTTGATTACCACCGCTTAAA
>JAHQWS010000239.1 GCA_029856295.1 Promethearchaeia archaeon | reverse complement strand
GTTAAAATCTCATTATAAAATAAGAAAAAAAAATAAATAGATTGATTATTAGATTTCTTGAAGTGCTTTCTTCTTTGCTAATTTTTGTTCTTCTGTGAGCTCAGCTTCTTCTCTTTTGACGAAAAACATTAAGATTAATGCAACTATAAGGAAAATAGCTCCATTTAGGAAGAAATATTCCCAACCAGTTAAATCTGTTATTAACCCTACTAATCCAGGACCAAAAATCTCCGCAGAAAAGGTAAATAAATAGTACATTCCAGTGTAAGTTCCTATCTTCTTCTCAGAGGGAGCCAAACCCCAAATAATAACAATTGTATTAACGATGATACATGCATATGCAATCCCTATAAATAAAATTAATATCTGGGTCAGTAACAAATCTCGAATGAAAAAGCCAATTATTAGGCAGAAAGTAAAGATAAAAAGTCCGATTTTGATGAATAATCTTCTCCCATACTTTTCAGCTAAAACTGCTAAAGGAAATGCAGAAACCAGAAATGCTATTGCTCCATATAACATTAACCCTCCAGCTTGGCCTCTTGTTAAACCTAAGACTATTACTCCATAAGGGCCGAGTAAAGCGTTTAAAGCAGCCCATCCAACAGAAATAAAAAATATTGCGAATAGCATTGTTATAGTACTCTTATCTTTTTCTTCTAGAACGTCTTTAAAACTTGCTGCTAAACCAACTTTTTCCGTCTCTTTTTTAACTTTTTCACCGGTATCTGCTTCCGCTATCAAAAGTAATTGATAGCTATATGCATTTTTTTCTTTTACTGTTATTATTAATACGATTAAGCCCACAATCATAATTATGGAGACCGTTATAAATGCTAGTTGCAAACTGATATCGACTAAAAAAAGACTAATAAGTGAAGCGGCAACTAATGAAATAGCACTCATCATATTAATGATTGAGTTGGCTTTACTTCTATGTTGTGGTTGAATAAAATCTGGCATTAAAGCTACTGTCTGCGATCTATAAAAGGACATAGCAATAATAAAACAAAACATGAAAAATAGCAGACTCCATACAGAATTTTCAAACGCAATTAAAGCAAAAAAAATAGCTGAAACTGGGATCCCTATTATGATATAAGGCATCCTTCTACCCCATTTTGTCCTAGTATTGTCAGAAACATTTCCCATTACAGGCTGTACGAAAACACCAACAAGATTATCGAGCCCCATTATTAGACCAACAATTGCAATACTGCTTATATATGCTAAAAGACTAATAGGAACTTGCTGATTATATAAGGACCAAGATATTGAGGTGCAGAAAAAGGCAAAACCGATGAGAAAAGTTAGTTTAATATCTAATTTGTCTTGTACTTCATATTCCGGCATTTTAATCAATTTTTTTAAAATTATTTGTTATTCTTTATCTTTATTTAAAAGAATTTAAAATTATTCCTCATTTTTCTTAATTAGAGAATTTTCTATTTTTCTTAATATTATACAGATCTTCTATTTTAAAATGAGACTAGAGCCAGAATGCATAGGATGCCTTTTTAATCAAATCTTAAGGGCGTTTAAAATGATCAAACCAGACATTGCCAGCGATGTTGTTATTTCTGCTCAAAAAAAACTAATGGAATTTCTTACGAATGTTGATATAAACAAAACATCTGCTCCAATTGTAGGCAAATTTGCATATAATCTTGTAGCTGAGACGCTAAGTTTAGAAGATCCTTATCAGCATTTAAAAGATGAATATAATCAACTTGCTTTAGAATTATACGATGAAGTTAAAGCAATAGTCGACAGTGCCAAGGATCCTCTCTTTGAAGCAATAGCAGTAGCGGCTTTAGGTAACACCATCGACTTTGCTGCCCAGCATCAAATGGATCTAATAGGTGATATTAAAAATTTTTCCTTACAAAGCTTAAAAATTAATGATTATAATGAGTTTAAAAAATCTCTTGAACTTATTAATAGAAATAAAGGACAACTCTTAATTCTGGCAGATAATTGTGGAGAAATTGTATTTGACAAATTATTGGTTGAGACAATTAAATCTTTATATCCTAGCTTAGATATTATCGTTGCAGTACGTTCAAAACCGATTATAAATGATGCTACTTTAAAAGACGCTGAATCAATTGGATTGACAGATATTGTGAAGGTGATTGAAAGCTGTCCTGTACCAGGAATAGATTTACCTAGCGCAACTGAAGAATTTAAAAAATATTTTCATGAAAAGAATGGAATTATCTTATCAAAAGGACAGGGTAATTTCGAATGTTTATTCGGTATGCCGATGTCGAATAAAGAGGTATATTATTTATTAAAAGCAAAATGTGTTTTGATGGAGCGAATATTTAAGGTAAGCATTGGAGATTTAATTTTTAAGAAAAAAAATTCTAATTTTTGAGAATTTATAAGTTCATAATCTATACCTTTTCAGTTTAAACAATCTAAGCTACGATAATTAAGTTAAAAATATTTATTTAAAAATAAGAATGAGATTTTTACTTACATTATTTGTTGAAAACCATTTTTAAGCTTTTTTATGGCTTCAGTAAAGAAACCGAAGTCTCCAATTTCCTGTTCTTTTTCTTTATTTTTTATTATATCAAAGTAATCTTGGATCTGTAAATATAGCAATTTTTTAAATTCCTCAAATATAGAGACATCTAAGCATTCTAAATTGCCTAATTCTTTTACATATGAGCTATAAAACATATCCAATGCTTTTTCTGCCTCATCGCGAATTAATATATCTTGCTTTACATTATGAGATAAGATTGCAATTAAAATCAAATCGTACTTGTATACGATGATCATGTCAACATCTAAGCCTTTAATATTAATTTCTTCAATTTTCCCTAAATTATCTTTACCAAACAATGATAAAGCCCCTACAAACGATGATAATAAAACAGGATTAATCTCTGTATCTAAGATTATATCAAGTAAATATTCACCTGAAGTTCGAGCGATAACAATTCCTTTTATAAGTTTCTTTATTTTAAAGACCTCTTTCTTATTAGCCTAGTTAATTTACTTTTAATTAATATTTATATAAAAGTGAATTATTTTATATTCTTATATAATAACCTGCTATTATGTACTAATATCACAAATTAGTTATAAGTAGGTCATAATAATTTAGTCCTTTATATCTTTTAGTTTTTTTATCACTTCAGTAAAAAAACCGAAATCTTTTACTTCTTTTTCTTTTTTTGAGCGATTTATTTCATCTAAATAATCTTTAATCTGGAGCATTAATATTTTGTTAAAAGATTCAAATACTCCTGAGTGAATGCTATTTTCAATGTCTTCTTTATACAATAAATAAAACATATCTAAAGCTTTTTCAGCCTCATCCCTTAAATTTTCCCTTACGTAGGCTTTATCTATAATCGCAATCAATATCAAATCATACTTACTCACGATTATCATTTCTAAATCAAGACCTTTTACTGTGATCTCTTTAATCTTTCCTATATTCTTTTTTCCAAAAAGTGATAATGCTCCAATAAATGAAGATAATAAGATGGGATTGATATCAGAGTCTAAGATGAGATCAAGTAAATATTCTCCCGAAATTTTAGAGATTACAATAGCTTTCATAAAGTGATAATCTAATTTTTCTTCTTGATCGCTCATGTTAGAAGCATTCAGCTTTTTGAATGTTAATATTTCTTTTAAATGCTTAGTATTATTAAAATCCATTTAAAAGAATATAATTTGATCAATCAGTTATGCAAGAAGAAAAAGAATCGATCTTCAATATCCTTAAAAATTAAAAAAAAATGTAGTTATTTCTCCAAATGTTCTCTAATTTTCTTTACAATTTCCTTAAATGCCTTGGCACTCTCTGAATCGGGGTATTTGAGTACGAATGGTAAGCCTTGATCTCCTTGCTGCCCAACTTCCATCTCAAAGGGTATTTTTCCGAGTAATTCAATGTTAAAATCTTTAGCAGCTTTTTCCCCACCACCTGGAGGATAAAGATCGATATATTTGCCACAATGTGTACATTTAAATCCACTCATATTTTCAATTATTCCAAGAACTTTTCTTTCCATTACTATTGACATTTTTATTGTTTTGCGAGCATCCATTATAGCAACTTCCTGAGGTGTTGAGACAACAACTATATTCTCATCAGGAATAAGTTGGAGAATGTCTAAAGTTTCATCCGAAGTTCCTGGTGGTAAATCACACACGAGATAATCAAGCTCATCCCATATGGCATCTCCTAAAAATTGGCGTACAGCGCCCATTTTCATAGGACCCCTCCATATGACAGGTTCATCTGGATTTATGGTAAGAAAAGCCATGCTCATTACTTTAACATTTAAAGGACCTGTAATTGGATAAAACTTTTTTGCTTCTGGATCAACTCTTGGTTTTAATTCGGGACTTATTCCGAGCATTTTAGCTACATTTGGACCAGTAATATCCACATCCAATATTCCAACACGTAAGCCAACACTCGCTAAACTTATGGCAAGATTAACTGCTACGGTAGTTTTTCCAACTCCGCCTTTACCAGAAATAACAACGATCTTATGTTTTATTTTTGCCATATTCTTTTTGATGCTCAATACTCTTTCATCCATCATTGATTCTTTTACAGCATCTTCCGTAACTTTTTCGTTTTCCATAGTATTAAATCCACCTTAATTTGTAGTTTTTTTTATATTATTGCTCTTAATTTATACTATATAATAAATAGATTTTCTCAAAATAACTATTTCGTTTATTATTTATGAATTTTTTATAAATTTTGGTTATTAATTTATTTCAATTCGGGTTAAAATATTATAGAATTATTATTCTACCACAAGAATAAAAAAAAAAGAAAATTAATAATTTACTTAGAATTTAAGTTCTTTAATCTTAGCTTGAATCTCATCCAGTCGCTCTGCTGTAAGATCAAACCATTTCCAGAAAATAAATGCTCCTATTAAAAGAGCTATTCCCGGAATTAATGACATATGCACTTTTATTCCTAATAAAGCCAGAGGGGTCTGATTTTCGAGAAGGGGATTAAAACCTGTAGCAATATGAACTACGGCTATCGTAACAAATACAAAAACATTTGAAAAACGTCCAATAAAAAATTTGATTCCGAAATATGTTCCTTCTCGTCGTTCACCATCTAAAACAACGGCTTCATCGATTACATCAGCGTTTATAACATCCTGCATAACAAAAAAAATGCCTCCTCCTAATCCTATTAAAGCGACGACAATAATTAAAATTATAAGCGAATCAACAAACATTATTAATAAAGTCATCAAACCCATAAATACAGAACCAATTGTTATCATTTTTTTATTGTTGTTTACTTTTTGAGCTACTTTTATCCATATTGGAATAGTTATTAAACTAACAATTAAATATGCGCCCATTACAAGTAAAAATGCTGAAGGATCTTCTTTAAGATTATATCTTAAAATATAATTTCCTGATGCAATCAATAACCCTGTTAAAATGCTATATAGAAAATGAAGAGTAATCATTATAAGAAAATTCTTTTTCTTTAATGCTTCAGTTAAAGCTTTAAAAAAGCTTACATCTTTTCTGTGTTCTTTTGCAGATTCTAAATATTGGGCTATTAATGATTTGTCTTCCCGATGCCCGGGAAGCATTAAAGCTCCAAGAATAACTACGATTATAGCTAAAACAATAGCTTGTGTTATATAGCTGGCCTTATCACCATATTCGACAAATAGAGGGGGAACTGCAATCCCAAGGACCAACCCGATAATCCCCCAGATAGCTTTGATACCGGATACTTTTCTTCTTTCATTAAAATCTCGAAATTTAAACGGCATTAATGCTTCTGAATTGATATTCCATATAGTAAAAAATATATCATATGCAATAAGGATAATTAAAAGATAAGCAAAAATTATCCATCCGCCTGTATTTGAATCTACGTCAGGAGTGGTAAAAATGAAAATATAAAGAATTGCCCATGGAAATACTCCAATGGCTACCCATGGAAAACGGCGCCCCCATTTTTCGGTGAATTTAAATGGACGATCTGTTAAATTTCCCATCCATGGATCGTTGATGGCGTCCCAAGCAGCATATATACTCATTGCTAATGCCAATAATACCACATTGAGTAATACCTCTGTCTCATAAAAAAAGAATACATAAGCACCAAATGCACCGATATTAAAATTGATTAGACCCTGAGATATGCTGTAAGAATTAATTTCCAAGAAACCATGCTTCTTTTCAGATGTTTCCTCACGATCACTCATGTTTAAAATCTCACTCATCTAATTTTGAATTTTAGAGTATAAAAATTCTCGTTTCATTATAATAATATTTTGTTAATTACTATTTGATTTAAGTGATTAAAAAAGGTATTTCTGAATCATAGTATACTTTGTAAATAATATCATTCTTTAAGAATAAAGTACATTCTTCTATTATTTTTTCCTTTATTTACCGTTTTGATAACTTCAATCTTACTAATTTCTTTTAAATGATTGATATATGTTCCCCCGTCAACTTGTTTATCTATTTCTCCAATCTTCACAATTCGAAATTCTTTCACGTCAGGGAGTCCTTTTGCCAAACGGGCAACTTCAGGATTTTGTAAAACCTCTTCTCTAGACATATAATCAACAGAGATAGGCAAATCATTTTTAATAATATTATTTGCTTCATCAACATAAGCCTTTAATTTTTCAGGAGAGTAATCTTTCATGGAAAAATCCATTCTGGTTTTATCCATTTCTATTTGATTGCCGGTAATTTTCGCGTCGGCTCTAGTATATAGCACATTTGAAATCAAATGACAAGCAGTATGATATCTCATGAAGGTGTATCTCCTCTTCCAATCTAACTTACAAGAGACCTCACCACCTTCACTTAAGCCAGGTTTATCAACCTCATGACTAATTTGACCTGAAAATTTGCCAACATATATTACTTTAAATTTCTGACCATTTTTAATAATAAATCCCTCATCCCAGGGTTGACCTCCTCCCTTCGGATAAAACGCTGTTTTATCTAACCCGATGTATTTGTCATCCTTAACACTAATAACCTTTGCGGTCCATTCTTTTAAATAGGAATCATTCATATACAAAGCTTTGGTCATAGTGAAAAAAGAACGAATTTTGTGTTAAAAATTTTACTTGATTTCCACTTCATTAATTTTATTAAATCCTCACATTTATAAAAAACGTATAAAGTAAACAATAATTTATAATACATAAACTAAAGAAATTAATTATATTTTAAACATAGTTTAACTGGAAAGAACAGAAAATTAATAAATTTTGGTGATAACAATTCCCGTTTCTAATTTTATGGAGCTTTATAAATTCTTACCTAAGACTAATTGTAAGAAATGTGGTAAGCCCACATGTATGGCCTTTGCCTTAGATTTATTACAGGGGAAAGTAAAAATTGATGACTGCCCCCCCCTATTAGAACCAAAGTATAAAAAGCAATATGATACCTTAAAGGAACTGTTAGGTGCTGAAGAAGGCCAGAAAAAAGAACTTAAAATTGATGTTGATGATGATTTATGTGATGGATGCGGCATCTGTGTTACGGTTTGTCCAGTAAATGCTAGGTATTGTCCTCCTACCTTAAGTGGAAAAGCCCCTGATTATCCTCCTGAGAAGCATCAATTATTCCAAGTGAAAGGAGGTAAATGCGAGCTTTTAAATTTAGAGTATTGTCGTCGTCTTGAGGCACAGGGCAGAGAACGGGAATGTCGAGTTTGCGAAACATACTGCCCTCGAAAAGCTATTAAGATAGATTATGTTTAAAAAAAACCTAAGAATTAAATATTAACTTTTGGAGATTTTGTAATGAAAAGAATTCCATGCACGGGATGCTCCCTCCTTTGTGATGATATTATAGTTAGGAGCGATGGCTTATTTATAGATGAAGTTATTGGAGCTTGCTTGAAAGGTAAAGAGAGATTCGATCAACTTTCTTCAAGCAATCGGATTTTAAGTCCAATGATAAAAAAGAATGGAGTATTAGAAAAATGTTCTTGGGAGGATGCTTTAGAAAAAACCAGCGAAATTATCAAAAGTTCTTCCAAGCCATTATTATATGGTTTTTCTAACGTGTCATGTGAGGCTCAATTAAAAGGAATTGAATTAGCAAAGGTTGTTGACGGTTTTATTGATTCCAATTCCTCGATTTGTCAAGGAAAAGTCTTAAATATTGCTAAAAATACGGGAATAACCTTAACGACTATTACTGAAATAATTAATAAGGCAGATTTAATTGTTTTATGGGGTGCTAATGCTGCAGAGTCAATCCCTCGTTTGTTAAATAAAATCCTATTTTCAAGAGGGAAATTTCGAATGACGGGACGTGAGATAAGGACTCTGATAATTATCGACCCCGTTAAAGTCGCATCTTTTAATGTCATGGGAGTTCGAGATATAGCCTTACAAATCCAGCCCAATAAAGATTTAGAATTGATTCGTGTCTTAAAAGAAGAATGTTGTGTAGCTGATAGTATATCTTCTGAAGGAGTTGCTGGTCTTGATAGGGATGATCTAAAAAGATTAATACTCAATTTATCAGAAGCAGAGAATGGGGTTATATTTATAGGTCAAGGGGTTTTAAGGCCTCAGTCAGAATCTAATTTAGTTGGCGAATTATTAGAATTAGTGCAAATGATAAATACTAAACAAGAAAAGGGACGGATATCTTTAATAATGATGGGAGGGCATTTTAATATGGCGGGATTCGATCATGTAGCTTTATCAACTTGTGGTAAAAATGGTGGTTTACAATTTGACAAACATCAACTAATTGATACCGATGATAATATAGTCTCAAAAATAGATAATGAAGACTTTGGTTGTTCAATTATCGTAGGTACCGATCCGATTTCTCATCTACCTCTCAGCTTAAGTCAAAAATTAGCAACAAAACCTATAATTGTAGTGGATAATAAAAAATCAGCAACAACTTCCATTGCCGACATCGTTTTACCATCTGCAATTACTGGGATTGAAGTACCAGGTACAGCTTATAGGCTTGATCAAGTTCCAATTGAATTAAAAACAATTCTTAATCCTCCAAGTAATATCCCTTCTGACGAGGAGTTATTAACCAAAATAATAGATAAAATTAATAAAAGTTGAGTTGGTGTTTGCATAATGGAAATGATATTAAATACTATGAGAATGGTTGATCATGACCAAGCTCGGGAACATTCATTAGGAGATGAAAAATCTTTGGAAGAACACCTTCCGATCGGAATACTTAATCCAAAAGATTTTAAGAAATTAAATTTAACCCGAAGTCTACACCTGACAGTTTCTAACAAAAATGGGCAAATTATAGTTGGAATTAAGGAGGATGAAGGTGTCCCGCAAGGTACAATTCTTATGCCCGTCTCAATTTGGGCTAATCAACTCACTAGTTTTGAAAAGAATGAAATAATTTACAAAAATATTACTGTAAATGTAGAGGCCTCAAGAGATCCAATAACTAGCTTCAATCAAATAATAAACTCAATAAAAAGTAATTGATCTTATGGAGCTGGAAATATGGAAAAAACAATAATTAAAAATGGATTGGTTTTTGATCCTTTAAATAAGATTGCTGGAGAAGTAAAAGATATCCTTATTCAGGATGGAAGAATCGTAGAAAAATTTTCAAGTGAAAAAGATGTAAGAAGTATTGATGCGAAGAATAAAACTACTATACCTGCTGCTTTAGATATTCATACTCATATTGCCTCACAACAGGTAAATTGGGCTCGTTTAATTGGTGCTAACAACAATAAATTTAAAGAAATTTGGAAAGGTTTAACCCTAGAATATATCGCCAGATCTTACATAGCAAATGGTTACACATTTATTCTAGAAGCAAACGTGTTTCCCTCCTTAGCAAGGCAAACAATTTTCAATTTCAAGAATTTGCCTGTTTTAGATAAAGCAATGTTATTGAACGTAAGTAATCTCTGGCCCTTAGAATTAGAGTTTCAGAGAGGAAAGATTGATAATATGGCTGTATTTTTATCTGACCTGTTATCAAAGACTAAGGGATTTGGTTTTAAGGTTTATAATCCATTTGAATCAGAGAGCTGGAACTTTAAAGCTCTAAGAAAAGATGTATCTTCTAAGGGTAGATTATATAATTTTTCTGCGTTAGATGTGTATGAAAATTTAACAAAAGTAAATGAGCATCTAGGTATGCCTCATTCTATTCATGCCCATATAGAAGGATATGAACTAATAAAAGCAAAAAATAATTTGTTTACAATTCTAAACAAGATTAAATCATTAGGTTTAGAACCCAATTCTCAAGTAAATTCTGAAATAAAGCGCTCACAAATCTTTCATATCGCTCATGCTTCTGCTTATAATATAGATGGTAATAATAGTGAATTAATTAATTCCTTAAATGAAGATAAGAGTATTGATGTTGACTTAGGGTTTTTAGCATTTGATAAAATAAATCCTTTAATTACATCAGATCGGAGATTAATTAACTCACTTTTAAAAGATAATGGAGATGAGAGTGATAGAACTTTAATAAGCTCAGCAGTTGAGTCTGAGGGTGACACATTTGCCACACTAAGAAATTTTGATAAAAAAAATATTCAAGATTGCATTTTATGGGCAAACGGGATTGATATAGCTCTTAAAGTTGATAATAAATGGCAATTACAATTCACTGTGAATTATCCTAACTACGCTAATATCAACAATGTACCAGAAATTGCCACATGGTTAGTAAGCAAAGATGCGCGAGATGAGTTTATGACTGGAATGAATAAGGAATTTTTAACAAATAACTCTCTACAAGATAACGATAAATCATTAACATTTAATGATTTTATTATTTTAACTCGGGCCAGTCCGGCAAAATCGTTAGGATTAGGAAATATAAAAGGTTCTTTAAGTGAAGGCGCAGATGCAGATATCAATATTTTAGATCTCAATATTAATGACATCGATATTTCTAAAGATCATAAAATTTTAAAGAACGCTTTATCCAACATAGAGTATGTAATAAAATCTGGAGAAATAATTAAACAGAATAAGAAAATTAATTTAACCCATCAAGGTAAAATATTTTGGTCAAAGGGAAAGGTAGAAATAGCGGATAAGGATTTAATTATGAACAGTAAGCGAGACTTTTATAGAAAATTTAGCTCAGTATTTTATGATTCATTAAAAATATCTATCGCTGATGAATACTTAAAGCTCATTTCATAGTAAGAAATTATTAGTAATTCTAATTTTCTACAATTTATTATTTTATTATAGTATTTATAAAAAATAGGTACTAACCTCAAGATTATTTCAAATATTTATACATAGAATAAATTCTCTCAATTTTCTTTACAACATGAAATTCTAAAACCTATTCAAAATAGTGATTAGATTCAATGACAAAGAATTTGGATGTTTAGAGAAAATTTTCATTAAAAAAGTTCTTACCAGTCATACTAGACACATTTAGAAGTATAAAAAGATTGATGCGAAAAATTAAATAAAGGAAATCTGTAAAAACTTAGAAAAATAAAGTTCTTTATTGTTTTTTATAGAAAATAATAACAGTAAAAGAAAAAAAAATAAAATTAAGCCTACTGTTTTTCTAATTCCATGGCTCTTAATTTTCTTCTGAAAATTTTGCCAACTGCTGTTCGTGGTAATGCTTTTATAATTTCTACATGACGCGGATATTTATAACCTGCTAGTTTTTCTTTTGACCATTCAATAATCTCACGTTCCGTAATCCCTTTATCTCTGTACTCAGATTTAAGAACAACCCATGCTTTGATTGTTTCTCCTATATTAGGGTCAGGAATACCTGCCACGCCTGCTTCTAAGATTGCAGGATGTTCCATTAATTTATCTTCAACTTCTCTGGGCATTACTTTATAGCCTTTATATTTTACCATATCCTTAGTACGTCCCTCGATGTAGAAATATCCGTCTTCGTCCATTCTCGCCAGATCACCTGTTCTTAGCCAACCATTAACTATGATTTTTTCCGTTATCTCAGGGTGTTTCCAATATCCCTTCATTACTTGTGGACCATGAATTAATAACTCTCCTACTTCATTAGGGGGAAGCTCCTCCAAAGTATCAGGATTAACGATTTTTGCATCGGTATCGGTTATAGGGACTCCTACACTCGCTGGTCTAATCTCTGGTAACCAGATAGCAGCCGTATGGGTAATGGGTGATGATTCAGTAAGACCATAACCTTGTCCAACCTTAAATCCTGTGATTTTTTCCCATTTTTTATTGAGTTCTGGAGCTAATGCAGCTGAACCACAGCCTGCACTCTCTAAACTCGAGAGATTTCGTTCTGTAAATTCGGGGCTATTGATTACCATTTGAAACATGACAGGTACGCCTACAAACATAGAAACTTTATAATATTCGATAGCTTCCAAAACTTCAGCTGGATCAAAGGAGGCAAACATTACGAGCATCATGGCAGCGCGCATGGCGATAATAACCACCGTGAACCCAAATGTATGGCATAATGGTAATATTGATAAATTTACACTCGTACCTGCAAGTGCTTCTAACTCCTCTAAGGGCTCATCTGAATTATAAATAGTACAAAGCGCATCAGCCACTAAATTAGTATGTGTTAACATCACCCCTTTAGGTAATCCCGTTGTGCCACCTGTGAATAATAAAGCGGCAATATCATTTTCCGGATCTATATCAACAACTGGAGGTTTAGCTGCAATCCCATTAATAAATTCTGTAAGAGTAATCGCATCAGGTTTTCCCTCCTCTGAAGCAATTATTATTACGTTTTCCACTTCGACTTGTTTTCTTGTTTTTTTTATAGTTCTATAATTAGCTCTAGTAGTAAAAATAGCCTTAATATTACCTGCTTCTCGCACGATATGGGTTACATCTGATTCTTTAACAAGTGGATTAATCGGTACTGTAGCCGCTCCTGTTTCCAATATTCCTAAGATACAGAATAAAAATTCAGGACAATTTCCTGACATTATACCTACAGCATCTCCTTTTCCAATTCCTAATTGGTGTAAAGCATTTGCTATTCGATCCGCATAATTTACCAATTCTCGATAAGTGTATTTTTTATCTGTTGGTTTATGAAAGACACAAACGTTGTTAGGAAATTTATTAGCAGATAGCTTTATAAATTCATGAATTGGAATTGGTTCGAATTTTATTGTTTTTGGTACTGTAGCTGTGCGGTGTTTTATCCATGCTCTAGTTGGCTCTACCCACGGAGAATCATTTTCATAATCTATAATTGGTTCCCATTCTGAATAATTTTTCATTTAATATTCCTCAATTGAATTTTGATTTAAAATTAGATTGTATGAATTAATAAATGTTTCTGAAATTGGTTCCTTATTGGAACAATTATTTCATTCATACACCTAAAAATTATTTGATTTAAATTTTGATTTTATATTAGAATTGATAATTTTTTTTGCTTTTCATTATTTATATAATTAATTACTAATTATTTTATTCTAAATTTCTATATATTGTCAAATCTCTTGGAATGGTTATAGTATGAAGCTTAATCACATTAAAGTGCTCTCTAAAGATGAAATAGAAGCAATTCACTCGGCAACTTTAGAATTATTTGAAACGATTGGAATTAAAATTGATTGTGAAGAAACTCGAAAATTACTTAAGGATTATGGCGCGGAAGTTGATCAAGGTTCGGATTTTGTGAAATTTCCGGAATCTATAGTCAAGGAGCAGTTAAAATTGGTTCCTAGTTCATTTAAATTACACGGACCAGATGGGACATATAATTTTGAAATTACTACTCAAAGCACCCACTTTTCTACGATTGGAGCTCCTGTAAAAATACATGATCCCACTCGGAAAAAAGGAGTAAGAAAATCTGTTTTACAAGACACCATAAATCAAATGCGAATAGTTGACCGCTCAAAACATTTATCGGCCTCACAAATCGATTTTTGGCCGGGCGATGTGAAATACACTACGATTCATGTGGTATGTTTGTATCATTGGATGAAAAATTCGCATAAACCCTATGGGCATGGAGTTTTTGGGAAGGTGGCTAGTCAAGATTCTATTAATTTTACCTCTATTCTTGTGGGTGGGGAAGATGAGCTAATTAATCGACCACGATTATTTGGGATCTTCAATCCTACTAGCCCTTTACAATTACCTAAAATAATGACGAATGGTCTTAGGGTATTTACAAAATATAAGCAACCTGTTATTATCGCCCCGGAAGCATTAGGTGGCACATCTGCCCCCGTTACACTTGCCGGACTTTTAACTCAAACGAATGCTGAAATTCTTGGCGGAATTATTCTTGCTCAAATATTACATCCTAAATCACCAGTATTTTACGGTTCAGTATCACATACAACTGACATGCGATCTGGAAATTCAGCAATAGGAGCCATTGAAACAGGGCTTATAACAACTGGAATGTCACAGTTAGCTAAATTTTATAATATTCCAACAAGAGCTTTGGCTGGAGTAACGGATTCAAAATGTTTTGATATTCAAAATGGATTTGAACGATTCCTAACCCTAATGTTCGCAGCACAGGCGGGAATCAATTTTATAACATGTGCTGGAACTTACGAGGCTACTCTGGCTGGTGCATTAGAGCTAACTGTAATTGACAATGAATTGGCAGGAATGGTTAAAAGAGCATTTGAGGGTATTGAAGTTAATGAAGATACAATTGGATTGGATGTTATTAAAAAGGTGGCAACAAGTACTCAGAAAGGGGTAAGTTTCTTAGGTGAAAAACATACAAGGAAATATATGAAAAAGGAGCTATTTATCCCTAAACTTGTAGATCGAAACCGAAGAACCTCTTGGTTTAAGAAAGGAGCAAAAGATATTATATCAACTTCGTCCGAAAAAGTGGATGAAATACTCCAAAACTTCAAGGAATATGAATTATCAGCTGATATAGACGTGCAATTAAAAGAATATTTGAAAAAAGTTGACGAACGAACTTTAGAATATTACATGAACGAAGAAGGAATATCAGCCACTAGGGTTACAGTTGTAGATGGGATAGAAATAAAAGCTGATGAAAAATAAAATATTTTAATATTAATTTTTTTACTAGATTTTGCCTATTTTTTCTAAATGCATTATTTGCAATGCTTCTATCTCTTTCAATTCTTTATAATTACAGAAAGCAATTTAAGAGATTAAAACAAATATAGTTAAAATTAATTGTAAAAGAAGTTAACCTTTTATCATATTCTTTTAATACGTAAATCCTTTAAGCTTCTGTACAGAAGTAAACATGTTTTTACCACCTTTTCTTAGAAAATCCATTGCCTCTTCAATGCCTTCAATGGTTAAATTGAACATTGGAATTACGCTGGAGATAATTTTTCTGGTCCAAGGTTGCCACTCATCTCTTATGAGTTCAGGATTTAGCCAGACTGTATTATCTTTAAAGTGATATGCGAGCTCTCTGATATAATGAATTCCAGGCATTTCATTTCTGTGATAATAATAAATTGATCCATAACGTTCGGTAAGCTCATAGCTGGCCATTGCCGCATCTCCTACCAATACTACCTTATATTTAGCATCGTACTTCTTTAAAAAATCCTCAAAATCTATTGACTCATCTGGATTACGTTGGGCATTGAAAAACAACTTTTCATAGACACAATTATGAAAGTAGTAAGGTTTAAAATCTTTCCAATGAGACATATTATTTGCAGCAGAGAATAAAAGGTTGACCAAATGAGCGTAAGGAGTCATACTCCCTCCCACATCCATTAACAATAAGAGTTTCACCTCATTTTTTCTCCGTTTGTCAAAGATTATGTCAATATCTCCCCCATTTTTAGCTGTGTAATCGATAGTTTTATCGATATTTAACTCGTCTCTCTTCCCGATTTCTTCAAGCTTTTTAAGTCGTTTTAATGCAACCTTTATTTGTCTCGTATCTAATACAATATCTTTGCGGTAATCTTTAAATATTCTTTTCTGAGCAATTTGAATTGCCATTCTCATCCCTGAAGATCCCCCAACTCGCATTCCCATTGGATTTTGTCCCATGTTCCCAAATTGGGAATCACCTTGGGTACCTATCATGTGATGACCAAAATTATGCTCCTCATCTTGTTTCTTTAAGAGTTCTTCGAAATGCTTCTGCATTGCTTCTAAGTCAAATTTACCGTCGATAAGCTGTTGAAAACTACCAGACAATTCTTCAGGACTCAAATTGTTTTTTAACCATTCCAAAATTTCATCTGTAATCTGACTTGGATCACTTATCAATAGCTTTCCATCCATTTTGGCTCCTTCCTTTTTCAATAGCTCCTCAAGGAATTTTTTTAAATCTTCAACTATTAAATATTGACCGTATTGACTCATCATCATTTGTAAACCCATTTCTAATTCTTGGAGGGTAATATCTTTATTGAGCCAATCCCAGATCTCTTGTTTTACATCTTCTGGAAAGCTTACCATAGCATTCTTGAAAAAATTGGCAAAAGCTATATCATAAATATCAAAATGGTGCTCATTTTTGCAGAGAATACTCCTCGATACAAAGTAGAATTCCACCATGTTATGGATGACTCCCTTATCGAGGGCCTCTATAAGGGTCATATATTCAGTTATACTAATTGGAAGGCGATCTTTCAAATAGTAAAAGTATTCCACGAACATTATATATCTAATTTGTTTGTTATTAAGAATATTATAGTCTTAAGTTAAATAAATTTAAACGAATTAAATAATTTTTTTCTAATTTTTTAAAAAGAACTTAAAAAGAACTTAACTACTTTCTAATAATATGCTAATTTTACACCCTTAAGCAGATCAACAGAACTAAAGATATTTTTTCCATTATTTCTTAAAAAGTCCATCGCTTGTTCAATACCTTGAATTGTTAAAGCGAATGTAGGGATAACTTTGGATATAACTAATCTTGTCCACGTCATCCATTCAAACGAAAAATCTTCGGGATTTAACCAAACTACATTTTTTTTATAATGACGAGCAAGCCTTTTTACGTAATAAATACCCGGTTTTTTGTTTCCGGCTCCATCATAAATAGCTCCGCGAGGGTCTTTCAATTCGCTTCTGTGCATGGTTTGATCTCCCACGATTATTACTCGATATGAACTATCATATTTCCTTAAGAAATCTTCGAAATCAATCGACTCTTCTACATTACGATGTGCATTAAAGTATAATTTATCATAAATTAAATTATGAAAGTAAAAAAACTTAAAATCTTTCCAGTGGGATAAACTATATGCCGCAGAGAATAAGAGATTAACCATATGAGTATAAGGGTCCATTGTCCCGCCAACGTCCATTAAAAGCACAATTTTTACATTGTTTTTTCTTCTTTTTTTAAGGATTAGTTCAATATCTCCGCCATTTTTACACGTCTCATCAATAGTTTTATCAAGATCCAACTCGTCTCTTTTACCAATATCATCTAATTTCTTGAGTCTTTTTAAAGCTACTTTTATTTGACGAGTATCAAGGGTTAAATCTTTTCTATAATCCTTAAAAATTCTCTTTTGGGCAATTTTAATTGCACTGTGCATACCGTAATCACCTGCGACCCTTATTCCCATAGGATTTTTACCAGAATGCCCGAAAGGCGAGCTTCCTTGAGTACCGATCCATTTATTTCCAAAATTATGTTCTTTATCTTGTTCTTCTAATAATTTTCGGAATTGCCTTTCTAAATCTTCTGAATTAAAGTATTGAGACATTTGCCCGAGATCAAAAGGAACATTTAATATTTTAATGTTTTTTTCTAACCATTTCCATAATTCTTCCTTTATCTCATCAGGAAATTTTAACCCTGCGTCTTTAAAAAAATTTACAAAAGCTATATCATATAAGTCAAAATGATGTTCATTCTTACATAGAATTGATCGTGATATATAGTAAAATTCTACCATGTTTCGAATTAAACCTTGGTTTAGAGCTTCTATTAACGTTAAATACTCAGTTATACTAACTGGGAGCCTCTGCTTTAGATAAAAAAAATATTCAACAAACATCTAAGGTAATTATTGAAATTAGTGAGAATTAAATAATTTTTGTCTATGCCAGAAGAAATTAAAAATTTATATATCTTAATAATAAAGTATATTTTAAGTATTATTTATAATCCAAAAATAAAATTTTAAAAGGTTTTTTTATGAATAAGAGAGTATGATCTTTGAATAATAGCTAACTTTTTAATTCTTCCAAAACGCTTGGAACTATGATGAAAGGACACTCAAGATAGTGTTTCAGTCTCATCTCCAGAGTTTCAACCGTTCGCATCCCGAACTGCGTTTGATAAAGTTTATTAATCTTTCTCATGGTCGATTCATCGACTACTTTTATCGCTTTCACATGTTTTAATGCGGGATTTTTTTCAATCAGCACTTGGAAACGAAATATTTGTTCCTCATACCTTATTAGCGTATCTACGGCACTCTTGAGCCAAGAATGGCAATTTTCAGTAACAAGCGCTAATAAAAATTTTAAAGGACTTCTTTTTGCAGGCGAAAGTTGAAATTGATAATAAAATTTAGTCATAATCCTCCGGATTGGTCGAAGCCATGGAAATTTTACTAGTGCTTTTCTTAGTGCTTGTTTATCGAATCGATCCATATTTATTGGGTTCATTAAAACCAAGTATTTGGCATCTTGAAAACCAGATTTTAACTCTTCTAAGTTCTTGCGAAAAGAACGGATTATTGCCCTCCACGCTCGATAGACCTTTAATTCAAAGGATTCAAGACCTTTTTCTGTAAGACCGCGTTCAGGTATCAATAATAAACATTTTTCTTTTAATAGATTCGCACCTTTCCAGGGAGTTAATGATAATTCACTCAAAAACTGGATGAGATTAGTCTCAATCTCAGCATGGGTGCTAAATGAAAAAATAGAGCGGAGCTTCAAGTACATATGCCAAGCTTTTTTAGAATCGGCAAATTTAAGTTCTTTAGGGGTGGTAATCCATCTTTTCGCTTCCATCTCTAAAGAAAGACGTCCTAAGAACGCTAATTCCTTAATTTCATTTTGATATTTTTCGTTTTTAAGCCTCGTTAACTCTTTTAACAATCCCCTATTTAGGAGTTGAGGTGCGTGAAAAGCACATTTTAGAATTTGCTCTTCGTTAAAAAAGTGTTTCACACCGGCTTCAAGTCGGTCTGAAAAATCAATTGTCACGTAATCAATTGGACCTAACCACTCTATTAATCTTTGTAAGAAAAATGCCGTGTCTTCTTCGTTTTCGCTTTTAACTATGGCCCCGGCAAGGTTCTTTTTTGTAATTCGGTCATTGGCTACGAGTATTCCTTTCTTATCTATTTTCTTTTTTCCTGGTGTTTTCCCGTTTTGAGAGCGTTTTTTTTTGTAGTCGCTGCTTTAAACGTGCCATCAATGGAAATAAATCCCGAGAAATCTTCGGGAGGGTCTTCGTTAGAAAAATCAACATTTAAATCACCTCGTTTTCCCACTTTATCGACCCATAATTTAACTTCACTAACAGAAACTTCTACGTTATGCAACTCGTTAAGATCTTTAGTTACTCGACGAATAGAATCTCCTTCTTTTAATATTCTTAACGTGGCATATTTTATTACGCCTGGCATGAAAGATGTACGAGGGGGTATTAGGGGATGGGTGATTGAGAAAGTGGTATTACAATTCGTGCAAATAAAGGTAACTTTCTCGTATCTTATCCTCCTACAGATTGTGGGAGTGCCAAGGTCTTGAATAATCCTTATTTTATACGTTTTGCGATTAATTTCTTTGCACCCGCAAGAGGGACATTCATCAGGAAAAAAATCGGCGTCCGAATGCTCACGAATTTCCACTTCCAACTTATCTTCATGTTTTTTATCCATGAATAATAATTACTTTTTGAAGATTTAAGTTTTTTGGTTGGATCTGATATTAAAATTGGTAGATAACGGAATTGAGATGTGATATAAGAATTAAGCTATACCCTTTAGAGGAAATTTACTCTATAGATGAAATAAGTTGAAAAAAACACAAATTTTGTCGAAGATAAACATTTAAGTAATTAATCAGCTATTCTTTAATAAACATACTCTTTTTATAAACAAAAAAGATTTATGATATTTAGAATAAATGTTCTTTAAGTATATAGTAAAAAAAATTTGTGAGATTTCATGACAATTGATGATGAGATGAGAAAGATTGGAGAAAAAGCAAGAGATGCTGCTTTTATCTTAAAAAATATATCATCCACTTCAAAGAACAATGCATTATTGAGAATGGCTGATGAGTTGGAAAAAAAATCAGAGAAAATAATCGATGGAAATAAAAAAGACTTAGAATATGCAAGAAAAATTGAATTAGAACAAGCAAAAATCGATCGCTTAGTTTTAAATGATAATAAAATACATAAAATCGCAGAAGGATTAAGAGAAATAGCATTACAGCCAGATCCAATAAATGAAATAATTTCAATGTGGAGGATACCAAATGGTATGGATATAGGACTGATAAAAGTACCACTAGGTGTGATAGGAATTATTTATGAATCCAGACCTAACGTTACGGCCGATAGTACGGGACTCGCATTAAAAGCTGGTAATGCGATAATCTTAAGAGGAGGAAGTGAAGCCATTAATTCCAATATTGCTATAGCGGATATTTTACACGAAGCTGCTGTGAACGAAGGGCTTCCTGAAAATTGCGTCCAAATTGTAAGAGATACTAACAGAGAATATGTTGACGCAATGTTAAAATTAAAAGATTACATAGATGTGATAATTCCAAGAGGGGGAAAAGCGTTAATTCAGCGCGTAATTCAAAATTCAACAGTTCCTACCATAGAGACTGGCATTGGAATCGTAAGTATTTTCATAAATCATGATGCTGATTTCGATATGGCAAAAAGGCTAATTATTAACTCTAAATGTTCATATCCGGCCGTTTGTAATGCGTTAGATAAAATTTTAGTTCACGAGCAAATTAAGGAAACATTCGTACCATTTATAGTCAATGCGTTAGTAGAGAATGGAGTTGAAGTGAGGGCATGTGAAACTTCCCAAAAATTAGCTTCTAATGTAATTCCCGCTACAGAGGAAGATTGGAGTGCTGAATATTTATCCTTAAAAGTGTGTATTAGGGTTGTTAAAGATATTGATGAGGCCATAGAAATCATTACTAAATACGACTCGAAACATACGGAATCAATAATAACAGAAAACTACGATGATGCGAGAAAATTCTTATATGAGGTGGATGCTGCTGCTGTATATGTTAATGCTGCAACAAGATTAACTGATGGCGGAGTCTTTGGTTTAGGGGCTGAAATCGGGATCTCTACTCAGAAACTGCACGCAAGAGGTCCAATGGGTATTAATCAACTGACTTCAACTAAGTATATAATTTATGGCAGTGGTCAAATAAGAGAGTAAAAATAATAATTTTTTAAAACAAACCTGCTGTGCTTGAAGGAATAATGAGAATCTCATCTCCCTCTTCAAGATAATAATCCTTTAGAAGTAATTGTTCATCAAAGGTTATACCTCCCGAGGAAAGATGAAAATTTTCTGGCGTTAAGCCAAAAATATTTCCAATTGTATCTTTAATATCAATGATTTTATTACTTAATTTTACACGTAAATCCTGTCTTTTTTCTCCTGGTCCAACAGTAGAAGTAATATACACTTTAATGATATCAAAAAATTCTTCAGACTCTAGGATTGGTTTTTTTAATTTAATCCCCGGCATGGGTATTTCTTGTAAATCGAGCAACGGCTTTTTTTCATTAATTTCCTTTAGTTTCGGCATTTGGGGCTCTAAACTGACTGCTTTTTCCTCTATCTCGGATTCATACTCAAGTTTGGGAATACTCATAACTTTTGGATTTTTTTCCTCCAATCCACTTACTTTTATAAGCTCTATTTTCCGAATTAGGTCTTTCAACTGTAAATTTTCTTCTTCTAAGCTCACAATCTTATCCATTAATTTTTCGGTAATTTGTTTAGTAAGATCCTCGGAAAAAATATTACTTTCTTCCACTTCCATAACTTCAACGGCACGTATATGAAGTTCTACATCAATATAAAGAACAGTGAGTATATCATCAAGCCCTTCCTCAGAAGAGTGAAGAAACACGTATGGAAAAGGAAAGACGGGTTTATTTTGAGCTATATCTTTAGGAAGCTTTACTGTGTGCATCAATCTACACTTTGGACAGTTATACACCCTCGATATGAATTCTGGCTTCTTATCATTAATATAATTATTATTAGATTCTTCTGACATGATTCTATAAGATATGCTTAATATGAAAATAACCTAAATATTGCCTTATAATTGTTTTTGTTTTTATTTTATACATACAAAGTTTTTATCAAATTTCTGATTTTTAATCATAAAAACTCTTAATTAATCATGATTGAAATTTTCATTTTTTCCTTTTTAATAGCTTTGACAGGAGCATTGTCTCCAGGTCCAGTTATGACATTCACTATTTATAAGTCGGTTCAGAAAAGAGGATATTTAGCGGGATTTTTCATTATTTTAGGCCATGCCACCTTAGAATTCGGCATGATTTGCCTACTATTATTAGGGGCTTCCTTATTTTTACGGGACATTTTAATTTTAACGATTATTGGCATAGTTGGGGGTATTTTTTTGGTTATCTTTGGAATCCTAGTTATTAGAGAGATAATTAAAAATCCGCTTAAGTTTGACTTTCAATCAATAGAGGAAGCAGATATTAAAGGCTTTAAAGGAAATAGCTTCATTGGGGGCATCGTTGTAAGCCTTTCTAATCCTTTTTGGACTTTTTGGTGGGCCGTTATCGGTTTAAGTTTCATGATTAATTTTGGAATTAGCTTTGAAAATCCGATGGGCATCTTATTGTTTTTTTTAGGCCATGAATTAGGTGATTTGGCATTTTATGTACCGCTTTCCATTTTCGTATATTTCGGAGGTAAATCGTTAAATCCAAAAATCTTTAAATATGTCTTAATTGGCTGTGGCTTATTTATGATTGGTTTCGGAATTTTTCTGGCAATTAACATAATCATATTTCCCCCCCAAATATGATTTAATATCTATTGTTTTTTAAATTTCAATAAAAAAGGGTCAATACAATGCCAAATGGCGGTTCGGATTGCTGTGCAACTTGCATTTTCAAACGGAAATTAGATAAAGAAGAACGAATAGAAAATTGGATTGATACTTATTGCACTATAAGAAACGAACATATTATAAATCCGGGATATACCTATTGCGCAAACTGGCACACAAGATGTAGAGTCGCTCAAGGACCTATATTTATTTATGGAATTTATTCTGAAGGGGATTACCGATTACCTTGGCATAATAAGAACATGCCGGTAGTAGGAGCAGATGGAAAATGTTTCATTTGTAATGTAAAGTTTGAAGAAGGTATAGAAATAAAAGATAAAGAAAAAATAAAGCTATTTTGTTCTTGCAAGCATTATGTTGAATGGTGGAAAGACATTCATCCAGACGAGGTTCTGATATGGGACTGTATAAATGATGATTCGGCCTGGCAGGAAACAATGATATTTTTCTACAATGAGGCAATAAAGATTAATCCAAAAAATTTACATGCTCTATTTGAAAAGGGATTATTACATGCAGATTTAGGGCAATTTGAAATTACTTTAAAATGCTTTGAGAAAATTATAACTCTAGAGCCGGAAAACTCTATAGCTTGGAATAATAAAGGATATGCGTTAGAAAAACTAAATTTTTTAGAAGAAGCAATTAATTGCTATAAAAAAGCCTTAAAATCTAACCCTAATAATTCTAATGCCCGTAAAAATCTAAACAAATTAAGGTTCAAATGAAAATCATGATATAAAAGAATATTAAGATATTATCTCTTTCTTTTTTTATACTCATTAATAACTTCAACATATTGTTTCACAGAGATTATTTTTGGATTTCTCCTAAAACTTGGCGGAATTGAGGCATCACAACGGGAACACAGAGGTGAATCATGAGTCCATTCTTTAAATTCATCAGCATGAGCAGGATGTTTACAATTTGGACATAAAACAATTCCACGATGATTATCAGCAGGAAGTTTTGGAAGTTGAAAGCAAAAAATACACTTAAAATCCTCTAATGATAATATACCTGCTTTTGGTCTAAGTTTCTCAAAGACTGCACTTCCAGTAGCTTTTGGCTTTTGAACTATTGTTCTTGTAGTTCTTGGTCTACTTGGTGTTGGTTGTGAAGTAGTCCTTGAGGTGCTTGCTCTACTTGGTGTTGGTCGTGAAGTAGTTCTTGGCGTGCTTGGTCTACTTGGAGTTGGTCGTGAAGTAGTTCTTGGGGTGCTTGGTCTACTTGGAGCTGGTCGTGAAGTTGTTCTTGTAGCTCTTGGTCTACTTGGTGCTGGTCTAACTGGAGTGGAAATCATTCTTCTTAAGCGTTGGCTTCTGCGGTTTATATAATCTTGAGAAATCTCAGGCATAGAGCGTGCTGAACCGAAGATTCCGTGTCTTATGAATATGTAAATCAGAGTCAAAGCGATAAGGATAAGCATTATGTCATATTGATAGAAATAAACTTGCTCTACGACAATATAAAAATAATTGAGGATAATGTTGAGAAAAATGATATAATAAAAAATTATTATAATTAAAAGTAAAAGTGTATAAAATGTTCCGAATTTACGGGCACTTAGAGATCTAGTTCTTATGAGATATACTACATGAAATTTTGTATAACATGCTCTTATTGTATATAAGCCATATAATAAATAGGGAAAAGCAAATATAAGGGTCCAAGGACTTATATACAAGAAAGGAAAAGTATTTTCAAAAAGATTTTCACCCCATAATCCTGTAAAATAACCCCATAAGTTGTAAAATAAGCCTATTCCTAAGGGTCCCAAGAGAAAGAAGGAGGTATTTTTTTGGGAATTATATTCGTTATATTCTTTTCTTTTTTGAAAAAACTTACTTGTAAAGATAATCCAAATTCCAATCAATAACCAAGAAAAAAAAATATTTAATGAAGTTGAGATTAATACACCATGAAATATTCCAATACAAAAAAAAATTAATAAAATGATAAGATTCTGCTTTTTACCCGAGATAAATTACTCACCATATTCTTATTGGATGCATTTTAATCAATCTTCATCATACTCGAGATATGCTGCCTTTCCCTCGATTATAGGATTCATAAAATTCAGAATTTCAGGTAATAATTTTACATCAAGAGATCCATCGACGCTAAAAGGAATAGTATACCACTTTTTATTTTTTAAATTAGCTCTAAAAATTTCAAAACCTAATGAAGTCCCATCTATTTGATAGGGATCCACGACAAGTGCGATTGCTTTATCCCATAATTTCTGATATCGGGCCTGAGTCCCTATATCCTCATCGCTCATCCACGTTCCGTAAGATGGATGGGAATGGTACCAACCGCAGATAAATAATTTTTTACTCTTAATGTCGTTAAAAGCCCTAACAAAATTCTTATAATCTTTGATTTCCGCATAAACTGCGGTGCCGTGCCCCATAGGGTAAGCGTCTTCAATATGAAGTTTAGGGCCGTAATCATACTGTTCTCCCGCCAAAAGTCCAATAACTTCAACCCATTTATCTCTTGAGATTTTCGGATTAGCATATTTTAATGCATGGCTGGCAATTTTAAGAACAGCTTTAACCGATATCGTCAATGTTTTGTCATCTTCTAAATCTCTAGGTGCGGCTTGCTCTGTTTTAATTTCATTTATTGATTCTGTGGAAGGGGGTGATTCTGTTGAAATTTTTGACGCGTTTTTACTTAGTGATGAAGAAATTTCATCGGCTAATTCATCTTCCTCCAGTTTTAATTCATTATAGATTTCTTCTAATAGCTCTTTTTTAATTTTCTCTTTAATTCTCTTTTTTATGCCTTTTTTGATAGTGTCTTCATCAGATTTTTCATTTTCCAATTTATCTTTCACCATTTTTGATTTGCATATTTTTTAACCAAATGCTTTACTTTTTTCTCGAAGACCTTGCGATCATTCATCATTTCGAGAGCTGCTTTTTTATTGAATACGTCAGTTGGGTTTATGAGTAAACCTCGTGTATTAAACATCGCTGTAATTGCTTGTATTACGGTAACAATTGTTTTTGATGGGCTCCAACCTCCTTTTTTTCCTACAAAACTCGGATCTACGAGCGCTAGGCAAATATTTCGCTGACCTGGATACTCAGAGGGTTTTGGCCAAAAATTAGGATGCCATATAGGAGTATGTAAACGTACAAATGGAGGATGTCTGGGGTAAGTTGGGGGATATTTAATTTCCATCCTAAACAAACCATCCTGAAAAGCAGTCCCTTTAGGACCTTTTAGTGTAACTGCAAGGTGATCAATGCTCTTTTGTTTGGGATTAAAAGGTTTTAATTGATCTATAGTTCCATCTTTAAGTAATTTTTTCAATGATGCGAAATCCTGTGAAATCCGACTACTTCTTAAGCTCATTTTATTTTCCCATTCCTATGATTTTTTTTATATTTTTATGAATATAATATAATAATAACTAATTATAAATTAAATTGAAATAAGAAATTAATAAGAAGTTTAAAAATATTTTATACAATATTTAAAGTTATAAAAATTTCTCCTCCTTTAAAGCCAACAGCAGTAATCAATTCCAAATTTCTTAAATCGTTCTCGCCAGGTGTAAGATCAAGATCTACCACATTAATATCGTTGAAATCCATTAATGTTAAAGTTGGTTCCATTTCTGGATTTTTAACAAACCCCATATTGCTTAAGTTATTTACAATTTCTTCACAATGAGCATTTTGATTAATATCAATAGTAACTCTTCGAACTTCATCTCCACACTGTAGGCATTGTAAATTTCTATTCTTCTCGATAGGGTAAAACTTCATTGTCATTCCATTAAAAATAATATAAGACTTAAAAGGCTCTCCCAAAGCTTCATTTCCATTCAACCAATGCAAGACTTTGATTGTTTCATGCGACTGAAGTGCTGATATGATAGAATTTATAGTAATTATACCGGGATCATGCCTGTCTATTATTTTAATGATATCTGCTTTTGAAAATAAAGGTAAGAAATCATGTTTCTGTGCTAGGTCATTCGCTTCTTTTTGAATAAAATTAACATCTTCAATGCTTTTTGGATCGGGATCTCTCTCATTTATATCTTTGAAGAGCATATTCGCCTTAAAAATGCAATGCACCCGTTTCCTAGGAACCCCTACTACAGTGCAAGCAGCCATTTCGTCCATTTCGGCAACAGGTAATGGATTGCATTCATAGCAAGCATTTTCATAAGGATAAACCGTGTAGATGTGACCATTGTAACCCGCGACGCCTCCATCGATAAGTGGCTTTTTGAAACGCACACATTGAGCATTTAAATTAAGTCTAGCATTCATCGAGTCTAAACCTCCGATAATAACATCAGCTGCTTTATAAATCGCAGGATCCAGTCTTTCTAAAGATGTATGATAACCTTTGATCGTAATGTTTGGATTTATTTGAGTTAATTTTGCCGCAGCGACTAAGGCTTTAGCTTCTCCCATTTTTGCATCAGTAAAGAGAATTTGTCGGTTTAAATTTGAATGTTCTATTATATCTAAATCAACTAAGTCTAGATGTCCCACTCCCAGCATAGCTAAATTCTTAGCTATTTCACATCCTAATCCTCCTACTCCTGCAATCAATACGCGTGAATTTTTAATTAGTTTTTGATCCCACCCTTCTAATCTAAATTGCCGATCGTACAGATCTCTTTCTGTGGATGTTAATTCTTTACTAAAAAAGTCAGATTCTTCCCCCAATCCTGACACCTATTTTGTTTTAAACTAATTTTTTAAATTAATTAAAATTTAAGAATTATTCATAAAATTAAAAAAAAATTAAATAGAATTTATTAGATATTATTTATCTAAATATTTAAGATAATTTCTTAAATTCCTGCTGTACTAGCGGGAATTAGAAGTACTTCATCACCATCATTTACGTTATATGAGCTTAACGGAGAACTGTCATCCATCGTAACTCCACCCGAAGATAAATGAAAATCTGCGGGATCTAATCCAAAAATATTACCAATAGTCTGTTTAACCGCTCCTACGGTGTTACCATCATCAACTAACAATTTCTGTCGCTTCTCACCAGGTCCAATTGTAGAGGTAAAGAAGAGACTCATTTTCTTTCCTCCTGCTGGTGGAGTCGCAGGAGTTTTAGATTTCATTGGGGTCTTTTCCTCAGGTTCTCCCAAATCCTCATCAAATTCATCATCAAAACCCATAATAATCAACTTTTTTTACTTTATTTTGGTTATACAATACCTTTTTTATATCAATAATAGTATATAAATAATAAAAACCCGACTATATAAATAAAATCATTGAATAAAGTTATTTAGTTTTGGAATCATCATTTATTCATCAAGAACTTTAATATCATAACCTAAAATTTATTTAATTAAATCTTTAAGGAAAAAATAAAATGAAAGAAAAACTACCTCCCAAATACCAAATTCAAGATAAAACACCTGAAAAAGAGGAAATATTAACTGCTGATAAAGCATTGCTCAAAAAAATTAAGTTTGAGCGCCAAAAATTAGAGGAAGAACGTAGGGAATGGGAAAATATAGTTAATAAAATAGAAGGATATAAAGAAACGATTAAAGATTTAGAACGAAAAAGAAAGGAAAGAGAGAATGAAAT
>JAHQWS010000240.1 GCA_029856295.1 Promethearchaeia archaeon | reverse complement strand
TATTTAACTAATTTAAAATATTAAAAAATAAAAAAATTACTAACTTATTGTAAAGAGATAAATTAGCAAAGATAGCTTAAATTTTGAATAAACTATATTTTGTTGACAAACATTTATAAAAAACAACATCAATATATCTAATAGTTCAATGGGTTTTATCTCAAAATTAGTGAGGTGAAAAGATTTGAGTATAAATTGGGCAAAATGTGAAGAGGCTCCAAATAAAAAATACAAAGTTTTGGGAAGATTTTTGTTAGATCTGCGTGCAAAGATAAATAATTTGGAAAGAGAATTTGCTGCAAAAAAGAAGGAAATAGAAGGTGTTAGAGACAGCATATCGATTACAACCAAAGGATTAGAAGATTCAATTAAAAGTTTAACCTCATCTGAATCAGATTTAAAAATTAAATTAGCTAAGGCCAATACGAGAATTTCTGAAATTGAGAGTAATTTGAAAACACTTACAGACAAGGATTCTGAATTAGAAAATACCATACTAAACAGAAATAAGGATATTGAAAAGCTCGAAGACGATTTTGAAAAGAGAATTTCTGAAATAGAAGGCTTGAAAAAAGAAATCGAAAGACTTAATGACGAATTAAATAAATCAGTTGCTGCCCCTAAACTTGTTAAGAAAATTCAGGAGATTATGTTGCATAAAGGTTTTCTTTCCGATAAGGAATTTTACCAATTAATGAATGAGATTGAAACGAAATTGGGACAAATAAACTTCTAAATATTTAAGAGAAATCCCCCACTTTTCCATTATTTTTCAGATTAATTTGATTAAATCCATATGGATATTTGATTAAAGCTCAATTATTAAACTATTTTGATGAAGACTTATAATCGAAAACTCTTAATTTATTAAATTTTCAAATATAATTAATAATAAGATTATAAATTCCATAACTAATGATCATGACAGAAAAAATGCTTGAAAATCTTGTTCGAGATACACCTTATCTTTCATTAATAGTACCAATTTCCTATACTAAGGCACTTAAGGAGCACGGTAAACCGATGATAATTAGGCAAGCAGAGGGATTAAAGTATACTTTAGAAGCCCTACCTATTCTCATAAGACCAGATGAGCTCATTGTGGGGACTTTTGATGAGAAAATCCCTGTAGCTATTCCTAGGCTTGAAGCGAGTGGATTTAGGATTATGAATGAACTCGAGCTACTTCCCAAAAGAGCTGTAAATCCCATTAATGTAAGCAATGAAGATGTTAGAATACTAAGAGATGAGATAGCACCATTTTATGAAAATTTCAAGGTCGATACTTATGCGCGGGAAATAGCTCCAGGAAAAGTGTTTGATACTTCATTTAGTGGTAGCGCTTATATTGCCACAGAAATAGGGGGTATTGCCCATGCTGTTATAGATTATCCACGACTTATTTCTATGGGTTTAAAAAAATACATTGAATTATCGAATGAACAATTAGAAAGTTATAGAAAACATTTAGGGTCGGAACCTCACGCTGATGAGAAGATTGCGTTTTACAGGGGAATAAAAATAATTTCAAAAGCTCTCATAAATTATGCGAAAAAATTTGCTAATAAAGCTAAAGAGATGGTCATCGAGGAAACAAATCCTTCCAGAAAGGCAGAATTAGAGAAAATTGCAGAGACTTGTAGAAATGTCCCTGAGAATCCACCTAAAAACATGCAAGAAGCTGTACAATTTATATGGTTTATCCATATGGCTCTTCATATAGAGAATTTTGAACACGGAATTTCTTTTGGTAGAGTTGATCAGTATTTATTTCCCTATTATAATGGCAATGATGATGAATTTTTACGTCTCTTTAAAAATCTGCTTTTAAAGACGAATGAGATTATTGCATTATATGACAGTATCGCCACAACTTACTTTGGAGGTATGGCTACCACTCAAAATATACTCATTGGTGGATATGATAAGGAAGGAAACGATGCGACCAATCCACTCACGTTTTTAATATTAAAAGCTATGGATGAGGCCTCCGTACCAAGCCCAAATTTAGTGGTACGCATAAATAATGATACTTCTACTGAACTTTATCAAGCTATAGCTAAAATTTTAGCTAAGGGTAAGAACGTTATAGGACTTTATAATGATGAATTAGTGGTTAAAGCCTTAATGAGATATGGAATCCCATTAGAAGAAGCTCGTGATTATGGCATTGTGGGATGCGTAGGATTGTCTACATCTGGCACTTCTTTCGACAATACTGGAGCTGTATTTCTTAATACAGTAAAAGCTTTGGAATTAGCTTTAGGTACTGATAAATCAATTGTAAGTAAATATATTAAAATGGATAAAGATCCACTTAAATTTCGCTCCATGGAAGATGTTTTAGATGCCTTTAAGGAAAAACTTAATTCACTTATGGAAATGGCTGCAATAGCAGCTAATGCTTACCAGCAGGCACATAGAAAACTAAAGCCTACCCCTCTAATGTCTTTAGGCATTAAAGGATGTTTTGAAAAAGGAATTGATGTTAACGAGGGATCAGCAAGATATAATTTTTCTGGCATCCATGTAACTGGGTTTTCTGATGTTATTGACTCTCTTGCTGCTATAGATTGGGCCGTTTTTAAGGAGAAGGAATTAAGCATGGAAGAGTTAATAGATTCATTAAAAAATAATTTTAGAGGGAAAAAAGAGATACGTAATTATTTGCAATATAAGTGCCCTAAATACGGTAATGATAATCCCCACGCAGATATCTATGCTCAAAAGTTAAGTGAACTTCTTATACAATCAGTTGCGGGTTTAAGATCGGCAAGGGGGGGCGAATATAGAGTAGGGATTCATGCAATGACTACGCATGTTGGATTCGGAATCTTTACAGGGGCTCTTCCTTCAGGCAGGAAGAAGGGGAAGCCCTTAAATAGAGATATTGCTCCCGGATTTACAGTTGAAAAAGGCATTACAGCAGCAATTAAGAGCATATCAAAATTTGATCACTCCTTGCTTGCGAATGGATTAGCATGTACCTTAAATATTAATCCCGAGATCGCAAAAATTGAAGATGGAAAGGTGCTTGAATCAATACTTAGAACTTATGTCAAACTTGGAGGCTCTCATTTACAGTTTAACTCCATTTCATTAAAGATGCTTGAGGATGCTCAAAAATATCCAGAAAATCACAAAGATCTTATGGTTCGAGTTTCCGGCTACAGCGCCCGATTTGTAGACTTACCCAAAGCTGTCCAAGATGATATTATGGATAGATATTGTTATAACTATGTGTAAATATTACTTTAAATATTTTTACTACTCTTAATTAAAAAATGGTTACTTATAATACTGGTATCGTTTTTCACATCCAACGTTTTGTCTTACATGATGGACCTGGAATAAGAACTACTGTTTTTTTGAAAGGATGTCCTCTCAGATGTAGGTGGTGCCACAATCCAGAAGGAATAGAATCTCATTCTGAATTAATATATCGAGGATCTCAATGCAACTCATGTGGAAAATGCATAGATGTGTGCCCTGAAAACGCAATTACTCTAGACGAGAATGGAATTATAATTGATAGATCTCGTTGTAATATTTGTTTTAAATGTATAAATGTATGTTATTCAAATGCATTGGAAATATGTGGCGAAAAAATGACTACCCATGAAGTTTTAGAAGAGGTTCTATCAGATATTGAATTTTACAAACAATCGGGAGGAGGTCTAACCATCTCAGGAGGGGAACCTTTAATGCAATGTGAATTTCTTAAGGAATTACTTAAAGAAGCAAAAAACTCAAATCTACATGTGTGTTTAGATACGACCGGTTATATTGAAACAGAAAAGTTGAAAGAAGTAATTGAAAATGTTGATATTGTATTATACGACATCAAAACGTTAGACAATGAGCGGCATAAACTGCTGACTGGAGTGTCTAATAGGTTAATACTAGAAAACTTAAAGCTATGTTTAAATG
>JAHQWS010000238.1 GCA_029856295.1 Promethearchaeia archaeon | reverse complement strand
TGGGAGAGGTATCCCTGACTTTAAAAAGGAGATTATTTTTAACAGAGGAAATATAAAAGATCGGAGTATAAGTGGTATTGGATTAGGATTATCTCTTGTTAAAACTATAATAGACAAATCAAATGCGAGAACTTGGGTTGAAAATAAAGTTCAAGACGGTTACACACAAGGCTCTAATTTTGTAATAATTTTTCCATTAGTAAAGAAGATTGATACTGATCTCTATAGGTAAACATCTATTCTAGTAACATTTTGAAAATAATTAAATTTAATTCAGTTTGGATTTAATACCAATCCCATTTTATGTATGAATAAGGTAAAAACTCATCAGAATTAACTTCGGCTACAATTTCGCCTGGTAACATTGTATTGTCTGTTTTGAGATATAAAGCGCCGAGGACCTTAACAATCTCAATTTCTCCCCAAGGATCGTGGACTGTGGAGTTAAGTTCAATTTCTGCTTCCCCCATTTCCATAGATTGCGGACTCACAGCAGTCTCTTGTTTAACTAACCACGGATTATAATCGAAGCCTTCTTTATTAGGGGCCGGAAAATACTTAAAGTTATAGTTCACAGTATTCTTTCTTCTCCCGGGAAGTAGACTAAGCTCTTTAATAATTTTAGAGGTTTCAGGATCATTAAATTTTCCGGTTAATTTTGCTCTTATCTCAATATTTTTCGTTCCTAATCGCTCAGAAAAGGCATAGACCTCTTTACCGTTTCGTGTGAGTTTGACATTAGCTATTTTTTTGGGAAAGCCAAAGATTTCACGCCCCCCAATCATAGATCTGTCATCAGTTACCGGCATAGCTAAATAGTAGTTCCCTTGTTCACCATTATATTCACAGCGTAATATAAGAGCACCTTCATAATAAGGAAGACCTTGATTTGTAGATGGATAATTAGCAATAAAGGAAAATGCTATAGGTCTACTCGCAGGCTTAAGTGGCTTGGGAAGCAATCTCTCTACAATTTCAGCCTTGGTTTCCCATAAAACTGTGATCATTTCTGCATTTTTAAATACAGAAGTTCTTAATTCTTTCTTTTTTTGTTTTATTTCTTCTATTCTTCTTTTAAAACTAATCAAAAATCACCATTAATAAAATTTTATCTTAAGTATTATTCATTTCAATTGCAAATAAATTATTCAATTAGCTTTTTACATTTGAATCAAAATTAATTAAAAAATTCAGCTAACAAACAAAATTTTTCCATTTTTTTCTATTCTTTCTATTTTCCCTTGATGTTCTAAATATATGATATGGCTAATAACTTCACTTATAGCTAAAAAAGTGTTGATATCACTTAAATCTTCTCCAAAATGAATTTGAGAAATTTTAAACGGTGTTAGCGGATTATTTTTGATAATATTTGAGATTTCATGTAATCTGTTATCATGATGCTTTTTAATCTCTAATATTCGTTCATGTGGATTATATATGACTTCTTGATGTGCCGGAAATATAATTTTTGGATTTAATTTATCGATTTTATCTAAGGATTTTAAATAATTGTCTAATATATTAGTTACATCATATTCATTTTTAAGAACTGGATTTATTATGAAACTTCCGATATGGGGGGTTATTCTCGAAAGTATATGATCTCCCGAAAATAAATATTTATTAACAGTATCAAAAATGCAGATATGACCTAAAGCATGACCGGGAGTCCAGATAATTTTTAGCTTATTCGAATCGAACAAAATCTCGTCATTATCATTCAAAATTCTATCGGGTTTACAATATTGTATTAATTTATGCCAATTCGAAAAAAATTGAATAATGCTATCTCCTTTTTCTTCGCTAATACCAAATTTTATCATTCGCTCGGCAAGTTCCGTAGCTACCATCTCGACTTCCTTATTGTACTTAACATCTGTACCCCATCTAATAAGGTCATGGGTGATTTTGTGCATTAATATCTGCATATCGGGATTTTTTCGTTTCAATGTTTTAATTAGACCTATATGATCGATGTGGTCATGCGTAACGATGCAATAATCTATATCTTTAATATTTAAGTTAAATTCTTCGAGACCTGAAAGAAATTTTTTCTTCCAATCTTTAAAATTCAATCCTGCATCAATGAGCACTTTAGAACCATCGATTTTTAATAGATACATGCATACAAATGTAAGCCCTTCGAAAGGGGGAAAATCAATTTTGAATCTGATTACATTGTTATCTATTTCACTAATTTCAGATTTTAAGTCAAATTTATACAAATTCTAAGCCAAAATTTATGTTGAATTATATATCGAATAAAATACCTAAAATAATTTTTATTTTGTCTTTTATAACTAAGTTTTTCGAGTTGCTTCTGCTACCTTATTCAAAAGCTTGTTTAGCTTTTTCATGATCATATGATACATTGGAAACATCTTTCGCTTAAACCAATATAGGAGCTTGATATCAAATGAAGTGAATACCAAGAATTTCTTCTTTTTAATGCTTTTAACTATTATTTCAGCGACCTTTTCAGGTGTAACCGCATGTTCTGTAAACCTTTCTATTAGTTTTTTTGCCTCTGGATGATTTTTATCAACCCCAGCAATCTCCACTGAGTGTTTTAATGGAGTATCTACGGCTCCTGGGCAAACAACAGTAACACTAATATTATGCTGCATTAGATCATAGCGCAACACTTCACATACGCCTAATATTCCCCATTTTGCTGCGCTATACGCAGCGTGCCAAGGAAATGCTACCAATCCTGCTGCTGAAGAAATAGTGACCAAGTGACCTCCTTTTCCTGCTCGGATCATCTCGGGGATAAAACATTCAATACCATGGATTGGTCCCCATAAATCTACATCAATCATTTTCTGCCAATGTGCATGAGTTAATTGATCAACTGTCCCCCATACTGATGTTCCAGCAATATTCATTAAGACATCCATTGACCCATATTCATTATGAATCTCATCAGCAAATTTCTTCACTTCTTCATATTTCGAAATGTCAAATGCCTGATATTCATAGACATTTCCTCCTTCTTTTGTAATTATCTGGCTAGTTTCCTCTAAGCCTTTTGCATTAATATCCGTTAAAAACAATTTCGCACCTAATCGGCCCATGGTAATGGCAGTTGCTCTTCCAATCCCACTTGCTGCTCCTGTAATCAGGCAATTTTTATCTTTAAAATTCTTCATTTTTAATAGTATTTATATTTTTATTATTATCTTAAAATAAAACCATAAAAATAAGAGGATTAGATTTCTTATAAAATTTTAATAAATCTATTTAATTAAATCTATTTTAATTAAACACATATTTAAAATAAATTCGAATTTCTAAAAATCAAAATAATTGAATTTTAAAACTCTATTTAAGGAGATTGAAATGTCATACAAAAATTATAAACTTCTTAAGATTCGCGTGCATCGAGGAGTCGCGTTTGCAACAATCGATAATCCACCTATCAATCTTATAACCTCTGACCTTGTAACAGAGCTTGAGATGTTTGCTCGAGAAGTCGCAGCGGACGACAATATTAGGGTTATAGTGTTTGATAGTGCCGATCCCGATTTTTTCCTAGCACATTATGATGTTGGGGACTTGAATCAACTCCCAGATGAGGCACCCCCTAGATCCACTGAGCTTCATGAATTTAATAAGATTAATGAAGCATTTCGTACTATGCCCAAAGTATCGATTGCCAAGATCGAAGGTATTGCCCGTGGTGGAGGAAGTGAATTCGTACTGGCACTTGATATGAGATTTGGGGCGATTGGGAAGACAATCATAGGGCAACCAGAAGTTTTAGTTGGTATTATCCCTGGGGGAGGTGGTACTCAGCGACTTCCCCGTCTGATGGGACGTTCCCGAGCCATGGAAGTCGTTCTTAGTGGGAGTGACCTCTCTGCGGAGCTGGCTGAACGCTATGGCTATATCAATCGTGCATTTCCCCCTAAAGAACTGAATTCATTTGTTAAGGCTCTTGCCCTTCGGATTGCCTCCCTGCCAGCAGAGACCATTGCCTTGGCGAAAAAAGCAATTTTAGTTGCAGAAGAGTTGCCTATCGTTGAAGGTTTGCTCGAAGAAACATATTTATTTAATCAAGCTGTAGCTTTACCCGCAGCAAAACAAAGAATGTCCCTCCTTCTTAAAATGGACGGTCAATCAAGGGATATGGAACTCGGGAGTAGATAAATATTCAAGGAAGAAACAAATTATTTTCTAATTTCTCTTTTTTTTATTCAATTTAAGAGAAAACAATCTATTTTTTTAATAAAATCCATTTCGATAAATTAATCATATTTATATTTCCAGCAAACCAAAGATTATTTAATTTTAAAAGTTAAATGAGGGTATATAAAATGAAATATGGACGTTTTAAATTTCTAAAAATTCGCATTGATCAAGGGGTTGCATTTGTAACGATTGATAATCCCCCTATGAACCTTCTAAATATGGAACTTATTGGCGAATTTAATCGTCTCCAGAGAAAAATAGCTAAAGATGATGATGTACGGGTTGTTGTCTTTGATAGTGCCGATCCTGATTTTTTTATAGCACATTTTGATGTTTCTTTTCTAGCGGTATTACCAGATGAACCACCACCAAAACCCGATATACTCACCGGTATGCATCCGGTTTGTGAGGCATTTAGAACCATGCCAAAAATATCAATCGCGAAGATTGAAGGGATAGCACGTGGAGGGGGAAGCGAATTCGTACTTGCGCTTGATATGAGATTCGGCGCAATAGGTAAGGCAATCGTAGGTCAACCAGAAATAGTGGTAGGCATTATTCCTGGAGGGGGTGGTACACAGCGACTCCCTCGCTTAATGGGACGATCCCGTGCGATGGAAGCCATAATTGGTGGTATAGATTTCCCAGCTGAATTAGCTGAAAAATATGGATATATTAATCGTGCTTTTCCCCCAGATGAGTTAAACTCTTATGTAGAGGATCTTGCTTATCGAATTGCTTCATTTCCTGCAGAATCAATTGCTATTGCAAAACGAGCTGTTTTAACAGCTTTGGAACAACCACTTGTTGAAGGGTTGCTTGAAGAAATGTATCTTTTTGGTCAATCATGTGCCTTACCTGCCGCTAAAGAGAGAATGAATTGGTTCCTTCAAAGAGATGGTCAAACTCGGGAAAGTGAACTCGATCAATCTGGTCTGCTTACGGAATTTAAGAAATGGAGGAGTGAACACTAAAAAACATGAATATCTTAAATAATCGTAGAATTTTTAAGGGAATAAATTACATGGTAATATTAATAATTATATCTTCTAACATTTAGAAGATGGAGATTTAAATGACAATAAAACTCTCACCTTTAGTTCATATTGAAATCACAGTTCCTAACGCAGAAGAAGCTTATCAACTTCTTCATAATATATTTGGTGCCAAAAAAGTCCAAGAACCTTTCGCAAAATTTTTAGATGGTGAAATTGTGAAAGTGATTCATGTTGGACTTGGAGATGTGGTTTTACAATTTATTGAACCTGTACAAGAAGGAACTTCGTGGTATAACCAACTTGAAATGAAGGGTCCAGGAGTCCATAATTTGACTTTTACTGTAGAAAATATTAAAGAAACAGTAAAAGTACTGGAGAAAGAAGGTGGAATTGTTCCTCTTTTTTCTTTTGATTTAGAATGGGAAAAAGTTATTCCTTCTAAATTCTTAAATCCGAATGCGAATACAGTATACATGATGGATTCTATGGAGAAACTTGGATTTCATCTGGAATTAGCGGAAATTCCATTTACCGAAGAGTTAAAAGTGCCTGAGACTCGATATGTTACAGGTTCCGATGAATTAATTGGTAATGTTTCCCCTATGCTCCACATTGAATTGGTTACCCCCGATGCAGAGAAGACATATGAGCTGCTACATAAGCTCTTTGGTTCAGAGAAAGTGGAAATCGAATTTGCCGACTTCTTAGATACTCCTTTCATGTATATTATTCATGTAAATCTGAGTAATGTAGTATTGCAATACTGCCAACCTTTAGTTAAGAAAGGCGTTCCAAGTTGGTCTGAGCTTTTGGACAAAAATGGATCATATGTACACAATATCACATTTGTTTTGGATGATATTCCGGAAACGGCTGAAAAGTTTAAGAAAGAGGGAATATCTCCTGTTTTCACGTTTCCACTGCGTTGGGATAAGGTTATCGAGAATGTCAAGCCCGATCAACAACCAATCCATATGATGAATACTCTCGAAAAACTTGGTTTCCATCTCGAGCTTGGAGAAATGCCAGCAGAGGATCTCGATTCTGTTAAAGACTTATTATTTGTCGATTTAACAGACTATAAAAAATAAAATCTAAATCTTCTCTAATGGTAATGTCATGATTAATTAGACCTCTTGAAAGTTTTTAAAAACAAGGTTTTGATTATTTAAAATTAAAAAAAAAGAAGTGAGTTCAATCTCTTTTTACAACATATCCTGCTTTTTCTCTATCATACGCAGTTTCAGTTATACCGCGTTCTTTAAGAAAACGCTTCATTACTCTATGAACTTCACTTTTAGGTAGTTTTTCTACAAAATCAACATATCGTGGTATCATGAAGTATGCCATTTTACCTTGACAAAAATCTAAAAGCTCTTCTGGGGTCATAGTTTTACCCGGTTGTAAGACAACAGCAACCATTACCTCATCTTCACCCAATACTGATTTAACACCGTATGCTGCTGATTCTAAAACTTTATCATGTAAATTAATTACTCTTTCAATACTATAGGGGGCGATATTTTCGCCACGTCTTCTGATGGATTCCTTTTTCCTATCCACGAAGAAAAACCAACCATCTTTATCCTTATATGACAAATCTCCTGAATGGAACCACTTTTGCCCGTCTTTACCCTCTAATATTAAACTCTTAGAAGCTTCTTCATCTTTATAATATTTAACAGTCCTTTGTTTAATTTCTGTATCCCTAACTAAGAATACCAATTCTCCAACTTTTTCAGGTTCGGTGTAAATAGTTCCATCATCGTCCATGATTTCAGCTATTACTCCAGGTATAGGTTGTCCCATAGTGCCTGGTGGAATATCTTCCTCCCCACGAGTTGTAAGCATGAATCCTCCCCCATCAGTAGCCCCATAACCTTCCGATAGTTTTACGTCAAATCTCTCTTGAAATGCTACCCACAGTTCTTTTGGGCATGCTGCGGAATTTATCTGCCTTACACTATGATCCTTATCATTTGGGCTTTCTGGCTGTTTCATTAAAATAGGAATCATAGCTCCTAATGCGTTATGGGCAGTTACTCCATATTTACGGCATATTTTCCAGTGTCGGCTGGCGCTAAATCTTTTAGCTAAAATTAAGGGTCGTTCCGAAAAAAACGCTGGTAAACTTGTTAAAAATAATGCATTTGAATGGAATAAGGGCAGACATGTAAATAGAATATCATCCGATCCAGCCATCATACCAATCAAGCTCATGAGCGTTTGGATGTTCAGACCACCAATCAACTTTCCTTGCCAAAACATTACTGCCTTAGGAAGACCTGTTGTACCGGCCGTATACATGAGCATCACCATATCTTTAGTACTAATTTCCATTTCGATTTCATCATCTGGAGCTCGCATTACTTCTTGGAGAGATTCAATTCCTTCCGGCAATTTAAAATCACCCGGAGCTTCATTCGTATCAACAATAATATTTCTAACTTTGGGCAATCGATCTTTAACTTCTAAAACAGCATCTAAAAAAGACCAATGAACAATAACCGCCGAAGCGTCAGAGTGATCAATAATATACTGCAAACCATCGCCTTTTAGGGCTATGTTTACCATAGCAGAATACATGCCCGCTTTGAAAGTCGCAAAAACCGTTAATAAGAATTCAGGAGAGTTTATCTCCATCAGGGCTACACCCTCACCTTTTTTTAATCCCAATTTAAGCAGGCCGTTTCCTAAGCGATTAGATAATAAATGCATGTCTTTATAGGTATATTTCTCTTCAATTCCTTTATCAAAGTCCCTAATGTACGTCATGTACACTTTATCTGGGACTGTATCTGCCTTATGTTTAATAATATCCCTTAATAAGGTCCTTCTCGAAATTCTAAATTTTTTAGTTGTTGACATTTGGGTTCACTTATCTTTCATTTTTTTTAACTCAATAAAAATCTTTTAATTTTTTTTAATTAAAATGTTTCCCCGCTATCTGGGGTGTTTATCTAAAATCTATAAAAAAAAATTTATTTTAATTTTCTCGCAAAAGTCTGGGCATCGTTCATGGCTTCTGCAATATCTCGAGGTCTTTTACAATCTCCTATAAGTTGAATTTTTGGCGCAACTGCTTCAAATTGTTTTTTTAACTTTTTAGCTTTTGTAATTCGGGAACCACAATATACAAAAGTATCAGCTTCAATAAATTGTTCATTTTTATTTTCATCAAGGAACTTAATTCCCTTCTCAGTGACATCCAATAGTTTCGCTTTAGTATATACTGGGATTTTATTATCTCTTAAATATTCAAGTATCCATAATCGCCTTCCTGTTGCCATTAACATTTCAGTCGCCACGGTAGTGTTTGACCCCATTAATGCTTTAATATTATATCCTTGTTCTGCTAATGTTATTGCAGTTTCGGGTCCGCCTCTCCAATATGCACCCAAGCCCCAAATTACGACATTTTTACCAATAGGCTTGCTTTTCAAAATTGCTTCATCTTGAGTTAAAACATTTGGTTTGCCCTCCAAATTCTTCGGAACAGTTGCTTCTGTGCCAGTCGCTAAGACTAATATATCTGGTTTCAAATCGGAAATTTCTTGTCTTGTTAACTCTTTATTGAGGTGTATTGGCACATCTAATTTCTTTAATTGAGTCTCTAAATAATTCACAATGTTCATGAATTCTTCTTTTTTATATTCCATCGCCAATAGGGGGATTAATCCTCCAATCTTATCTGATTTCTCATATATTTCTACATCATGACCACGCAGTTTTGCGACTCTAGCGGCTTCCATTCCTGCAATCCCGGCTCCCAACACCACAATTTTTTTTAAATCAGCTGAAGGGGTGAGATCGGTATAATTTTGACCGCTATACGCATCATAGACGCACGTACTTGCACATTTTTGTAAACATCCCATACAGTATTTTATGTCATCCAGTTGCCCATTAAAGTATTTATTAGGCGTTTCCGCATCGCAAATCAGCTGACGGCCCATATAAATGATGTCTGCCTTTCCTTGTTGGATAAATTCGTCGGCCATTTTTGGATCGACAATTCTTCCCACTCCAATAACCGGAACATTCGTGACCTTTTTTATTTCTTCTGCTAAATGAATAAAGCCACCGTGTTCAAAATAACTTGGAATTTGAATACCTTTAGGATTTCGAATCATGTTGCCTTGACTCACATCAATACAATCTACTCCCGCATTTTCGATTATTTTCACTATTTTTTTTGACTCTTCCATTTTAAGTCCATCGGGTAGTAACTCATCTACAGATAATCGGACGAAAAGTGGCGGTTTATCACCAATACTGTTTCTAATTTTTTCCATTGTTTCTAATAAAAAAGTACACTTATTTTCTGTAGAACCTCCATATTTATCGGTTCTTACATTAGAATAAGGCGCCAAAAAGGCAGAATGTAGTGTAGCATGGGCTGAATGGATCTCGATGAAATCAAATCCCGCTTGAATTGCTCTTTTTGCTCCTGCTGCAAATAAATCTTCTACTCTAATGATATCTTCCATAGACATTTCTTTACATATGGCCCCAGTTTGTTTTAAAGTATCTGGCCATGATGAAACCATAGTTTCATAAGCCGAAGTTAGATGTAATAAATCCACGGATGATGGACCTCTCGCTTCTACTTTAAAACCAAAGATTGAAGCAAGAACAAAACCTATCAAACCACCGTCAGCTAATTGCATCCCAATTTTCGCCCCATACTTATGCACTGCATCAGTAACTTTTTTATATGCCGGAATATTATCATCTTTTCCTATATTCGCCGTGACATTTTGCGCACTGAAAATTACGGGTTCCACAGAAACTGCTTCATATGTAATTAATCCTGCACCTCCACGAGCCTTTGTTTCATAAACGTTATAACTCTTTTTAGTAGGACATCCATTAGCATCTGAGGACATTGAAAGCATGGGGGGAAAACCTATCCTGTTTTTTACTTCCATCCCTCTAATAGTTATAGGATCACTTAATTTTGGCATTTTTAAACTTCACTTTTATTTTGTTTTAAATATTATATATAAAAAATAGAAAAAAAAGTTTATTAGGGTAATGCTTGATCCAATAATTCCGTTAAATCAACCATTTTAAGACTGGAATTTGACGCTTTGATTGCATCAAATAAGTTCCGATAACAGAATGGACAAATACTTACTAAAATTTCTGCTCCTGTTTCCTCGGCTTCTAAAATCCTAGACTTAGATATTTCCAAAGCTAAATCAGGAAAACCTTTTTTTAGACCTCCTCCAGCACCGCAGCATTTTGCATTTTGTTTTATCGTTTTCATTTCGATTATATCTGCCGTTTTACTTAGAAGTTCTCTTGGTTCTTCATAAAGAGGATTAACCCCTTCTTTCATTCCTGAATTTCTTCCCGTATGGCAAGGATCATGGTAGGTTGCTGTGAGCCCTAAGTGTTTTAATTGAATATTTCTCTCATTTAAAATATTTCGTACCAACTCAACTGTATGAAGTACTTCTATCCCTAAGTCTTCCAGATAATCTGAATAGTCAGTTTTCAGTGTTCGATAGCAACCAGCACAACTTGTAATTATCTTTTTTACACCGCTCTTCTTAAATAACTCATAATTTTTTATCGCAACAGTATTAAAACCTGTAAGATCCCCTGTTCTTTTCCCTACACTTCCACAACAAACTTCTTTTTCTCCGAATACAGAAAAATCTACACCTAATTTTCTGAAAATCTTTGCTGTATTTATTGGTACAGTTTGAATTTCTGGAGTTAAAGCAGCAGTGCACCCTACAAAATAAAGATACTCTGCTTGTTCAGTACTGGCATCTTTTATCTTGAAATCTAGTTTTTCAATCCATGCTGTCTTTTGTTTGTTATCTCGCTGATATGGATTTAACAATTCCACCATCGCTTTATTCATTGGTACATGTGCTTCTAAACCATACCCTGCGTCTACTAATTCAGCTCTTAAGGCTTCATAAATCATAACATTATCCATATCATACGCACAAGCCTCCGCACAAGCGTTACACGTTGGACATTGATAAATAACTTCCGCCATGTCCTTGCTTAACTCTAGCTTCCCCTGCCAGAGAGAACGTATAATTTGCATTTTTCCCCTTCCAAAGAAAGGCTCAAAACCAGAAGTATTCTCTCTTGCCACACACACCCCCCACTTTGGAGGGTCTTCTGTATAATCTGTGGCTTCTCTGCAATCTCCGCAGCCGATACATTGCAGGAGCATATTGCCTATTTTATCGAAATGCTTAAATTTTTCTTTTGGTTCAAATTCAGTAACTTTTTACCACCTAATTTTATTCTTTTATATTATATTTTAAGATCTTCATTACTATATTTTTAAAAAAGATATACATTATTTCTCATCTTTAACTAAGTATTTTGTGTAATCATCATTGTAAGAGTGTAAGTGGAATTTGTTCGGACTTAATAGGAAATTCGGGTCAACTGTTTTCTTTATATCCTTAAAAAATTGCATGAATTCAGGGGTGTATGCATCTGCTTCCACGATTGATTGGGAAATTGATTCCCCTAACCAATAATGTACTCCTCCATATTTAACTTGATGATGTATTCTTTTGTGCCATAATTTCATCGCGATTTCACGCTGGCTTTCAATGTTTTTAGCATTGAAACCACCTACAAAAACACAATTCCCGTTCGGTAAAAAATAAACGAGACCCGCCCAAAATGACATGGACCCTTCTGGGAATTCTCCGCTATATTTACTATCAAAATCTTGGGCTTTTTTCGATAACTCAGCCATTCCTGAAATTGGCACTTTATGGCAAGTAGTGCATGCTATAAATGGTGGGGCAACTGAAATTAAAGGTTGGAAATAATTGAAAGAACCTTTCAGATTATAATCCCACTTTTCTGGTACTTCTATGCTTGGATCAAAGTCAGTATATGTAACTTGACGAGCTACTTCATCTTTCGTAAAAATTTCTTTCGCTTTTTCGAGGTATACATCTAATATTCTCTGGTCAGTTGCTTCCATAGTGATAATACCAAGTGGACCTTTAATTCTAAGTCTTTTGGCAGGTTTCTCCTGTGCCCGAGACGCCATCATCTGTACAATCATTAAAGGTGCGAAGGCTAAATCTTTTAGTCCATCTCCAACTTCTTTTCGTATTCTATGCGTCACTTCAAATACTTTTTGCCAATCATTTCTCTTAAAAAGAAACATCAATGATTTTTTAAGTGGTGGATCAGCAAAGATTCTAAGGTAAGCTTTCGTTTTAATACCAAGTGTTCCTACATCACCCATGAAAAGTCCCGTGAAGTCAGGCGCGACCCCGTATCGGCAGAAGGGAGCTGCATATTTATTTGCTGCTGCCCCAGTTTTTATAATAGTTCCCTGTGGATTAGGGAGAACTGCCTCAACACCAAGGCATATATCAGGCACTAATCCATACTTAGTTGAGCCACTACCAGCGGTGCTATTTGAAAGCCCTCCACCTATAGTTGCCGAGAAACCGGATCCCGGACCAGTCACACCTGTAGTATACCCTTTTGGAAGCAGTTCAGAAAGGATTTTTCCCCAAGTAACTCCACAATCAACTATGCAGTAATAATCATCATAGTTTACTTCTATAATCTTGTCCATTCTTGTAAGATCTAAGAGGATGCCTCCCTGGGTCACGGCTCCGCCGACTAAATCCGCCCCTCCTCCTCGTGGTACCATATGGATTTTATATTTATTGGCAACCTTTACAATCTCTGATACTTCTTCCGTAGTTTCAGGACGGACAATCATATCTGCCCATTGGTCCGGAAAGGCAGGGTCAACGTTTCGAGAATAGGCAGCTTTCATGAAATCTTTGTCTGATATGAAATCGGAGCCAATCGCATTTTCAATTTCTTTATATGCGTTTTTTACTTTTGATATTGTATTTCACCTTTTTTTTTTTTAATTAGATCTGATAATGTTATTTATTTTTTTTTTATTTAATATTAACACTTATTCCTCATCTTTTACTAAATGTAAAAGACTTCTTTAATTTTTGACAGTATGTTCACCTTTTTTAGATTTTAACCTTAAATTATTTAAATTTTATTGCGTAAAATTTTAATTTTTTTTAATCAAATACCTCTAATTTATTATCTTCTTTCTTTAATTGGATTAAATCTTTTATTTGGGCATCCCATGTACTTTTTTTTGTTTTATTACTCTCCCATTCTTTTTTCAATGCAAATTTTTGAATCATTAAATTACTTGATCTAGGTAATTGTTGTTTATATTCAATATATCTGGGAACCATGAAGAATGCCATGTTTTGGATTAAAAAGTTATATAAACCCTCATGAGAGAGATTGCTCCCTTCTTTTAGTACAACACAAAGCTTTATTTCCTCATCAAGTCTTTCCTCACTTGGTATTCCAAAGGCAGCAGATTCGAGTATGTCGGGATGTGTATTCACGATATTTTCTATCCGGTTTGCAAATATTGTTTCTCCATTTTTGTTGATGAGATTTGATTTATTTCCTATGAAATAAACATATCCATCATTATCTCTGTAACCGTAATCGCCTGTAGGAATCCACCTATTTTTTCCTTCGTTTTTTAAGTTTTCTTCCGTTAGTTTGTAATAGTCCCAAGAAATTGGCAATCTACATCTGGATATAATTTCTCCCACACTATTGGGTCCGGGCGGTAATGTATTCCCCTGTGGATCGACAATATTAAGCTCATATCCGCTTACTGATTTCCCTATTGAACCAAGTTTTCCGCCTTTAGATCCTAATTTATTAATTGTAATTCCAATAGCTTCTGCAAGAGTCCATATTTCAAATATCGGAATATTAAATCTTCTTTCGAATTTCTCCCATATATTTATAGATGCCCCAGAGCCAAAAGCCCATTTGATTGAATGAGTTCTATTATTATCCCTTGGCGGTTGGTTTAATAAATCAGATAAATACATTCCAAAATATAACAAACCTGTGGGATGATATTGTTTAATATCATCCCAGAAGGTTGAAGGATCAAATTTCTCAGTAATGAGAACCGAAGCATTATAAAACATTGCTGGTAGAATAGCCCAATACTGCGCAGATAGTTGATATAAAGGTAAAGGGCAATAAATTAAATGAGCTTGGTTAAGTCCTATATCCACTAATTCTTTTCCGATATTAATTCCTGTTAGAACGAAATGATTTCTATATAATACTCCTTTTGGTTTTCCAGTAGTTCCAGAAGTATAGTTAATTTCCATCGAGTGCCAGTGTTTAACAATTATTTTTGGATTTCTTTCATTCGAAGTAAAAATTTCTTTAAAATCAACATATTTTTCCTTAAAATCGAAATCTATAGGGGCATTTCGTAGAATAATAGCCTTTATTTTCGTTATTTTGTCGTAGATTTCTCTAAATTGTTCAAAATATTCGTAATCCAATATTAAAATTTCGGTATCGCTATTTAATAATATATATTCCAGTAATTGGCCTCTGTAATATGTGTTTACTGCTACATAGACGCTACCAGTTTTAATAATTCCAAACCAACAAAATATATATTCCGGACAATTTGGAAGCATGACGGAAATTTTAGGCCTTCTTAATTTCAACTTTTTAATTATATTCAGGAGGCCATGGGCAATACGGTTTGAATTTGAATGTATTTCTTGATATGAAAAAGACTCATCTTTAAAAAGGAGAAACGGTCTATCCTTGTTTTCTAATGCTTTTTTCTGTAATAATTTCGGAATCGTGGCATTTTCTATTCCGTATCTTTCAATGATATCAAAAAGCTCATCCCTTCTACTTATTACTAATGTATCATCGATTACCTCTATATTTACGTCCTCTTTATTTGAAAAGGGAAAAGAGCTATCTTTGGCAATTTTACTTGGAACATAAATCCAAATGCTTTCGTAGCCGCCACCACCAGATTTTTTTCTGGTAATTTTTCCCTTTGCTCTTCTCATTTTTTGCTGAGGTTTTTTGTTTTACGACCGTAAATTTTGGTAGTAAACTCAAAATTTTTTCGTTAGTGTTTTTTTGTTTTTTTTCCTATATAAAGGTTTTTGTGTTTGAAGACGTGAAAATATTGAAAATAGTGATGTGAATGTCAAATAGGCTTATAATTATAGGAAAAATATTTTCTGGTTTTATTTGGAAAAATATTTAAAAAATCAGTAAATAAAAAAGAATTAATTTCTTAATATTAAAATTAAATTTTTTCTAGAATATGAACACACAAAGCCGCTTCTCCGAAACCAATGGTTCCCCCTCCATTTTCCGCTAGAGCAAATTTAGGGTCATTAACTTGTCTTTTACCCGCTTCACCTCGTAATTGAACCACTAATTCATATAATTGTGCCAATCCTGAGGCGCCTATAGGATGACCCCTGGAAAGTAAACCTCCACTGGGATTAACTGGAATTTTTCCATCAAGCGCAGTTGCTCCACTCTCCGTAAATGGCCCTCCCTGCCCTATAGGGCAGAATCCCATTTGTTCGATTTGGTGAATTTCACCGAAAGCTGTAGCATCATGAACCTCTGCGACATTTATATCTTGAGGACTAAGTCCAGCCATTTCATAGACGGTTTTAGAAGCTCGTTTGGCAACATCATCTGTTCGCCATGATCCAGATTTTAAAACGGATGCTCGTATTAAAACAGCTCTATCAGTTGGATGCTCTTTTAAGAATTTTTCAGAGCATAAAATTGCTGCCGCAGCGCCATCTCCGACAGGTGCACACATTGACCTTGTTAGAGGATACGCAACTTCATAATCCTCCATGACTTCTTCAACAGTCATAGGAAAAGTATATTGAGCTAGCGGATTTAAGGTTGAATTATTATGATTCTTTGCTGCTACAACAGCACATTGCCGTTTAGTCGTCCCATGCTTTTTCATATGATTACGAGCTGCCATAGCATAGAGATCCATGAACGCAGAATGGCCACCTTTTTTTCCTTTTGTTTCTTCAGTTCCCTGTTCTTTAGCTTTCTTTGCCTTCTCTTTTTCCGCCATTTGTTTTAGTTGTTCTATAAGATTTCGTGTTTTTTCCACATCCGTGTATGTGATAAACCCGCCCATCATCTTTTTACGATCTTCGTGGTAAATTTTTTCTGCACCAATAGCTAAAACGCAATCATACAGGCCAGATTTTATCGCCATCCACGCTCCATGGAACGCGGTACTCCCACTGGCGCATGCATTTTCTACATTTATTATGGGTATCTTATCAATCTTATTAGCGGAAAGTGCCACTTGCCCTCTTATACTGTGCTGAAATTCATACATACCCCACGCGGCATTAGAAAACCATGCTGATTCGATCTCACTAAAGCTTATCTCGCCATCATTTTTGAGGGATTTAAGGGCTTCACCTGTTAAATCTTTTATACCTTTATCAAGAAATTTACCGAATTTTGTCATTCCAACACTATATACGTATACCGTATCACTCATGTTTTTCCACTTTTTTCGATTTTACTATTAAAAAGTATTTAGCATAAAATAAATTTATAATTTTAGGTTTTTAAAATTAAGAAATTTACGAGCTGGTTAATCTCTTTTTATAATATAAGCTTCTTTTTCTCGATCAAAAGTTGTTTCTGTCACTCCTCGTTCTTTTAGAATTTGTTTTAATGTTCTATGAACTTCGCTTTTCGGAAGTTCATCAATAAAATCTATATATTTCGGTATCATAAAGTATGCCATTTTATCTTGACAAAAATCAAGCAATTCTTCGGGGGTCATGTTCTCACCCGATTTTAACGCAACTGAAACCATGACTTCATCTTCTGCGTATTCAGAAGATTTAACGGCATAAGCGGCCGACTCCAAGACTTTTTCATGTTGGTTAATTACACATTCAATGCTCCAAGGTGAAATATTCTCCCCTCTACGCCTGATGGCGTCCTTTTTCCGATCCACAAAATAGAACCAACCATCTTTATCTTTTGAGGCTAGATCTTCGGTATGGAACCATAATTGTCCGTCTTTTCCTTCTCGAATTTTTTTTTTGGAGGAGTCTTCATCCTTATAATAGGCGACTTTTCTCTGATCAAGTTCCTTTTTATCTACTAAAAAGACTAATTCTCCAACTTCATCAGGTCCTAGCAGATTACCAGCTTCATCCATGATATCCGCAAAGGTACCAGGCAAAGGCTTACCCATTGTACCGACTGGAATAGGTCCTTTCTCAAAGAAAGGTCCAAGCAAGTATCCGCCTCCATCAACAGCACCATAAAATTCTTTAACGGTTACATTATATCTCTTCTCAAAGGGATCGATCATTTCCTTAGGACAAGCAGCAGAAACGACTACCCGAACATTATTTTCTCCATCGTTAGGACGTTTAGGTTGTTTTAATAAAAATTGTGGCATCGCTCCGAGTGTATTAAAAATAGTTACATTATATTTTCTACAAATATCCCAATGACGGCTCGCACTGAATCTTTTTGAAAGAACAACCTGAAATTCGGATATAAAAGCTGGAAGTGTTGTTATTTGAAGTGCATTACCATGAAATAAAGGTAAACAAGTAAAATAAACATCCTTACTTGTACACCCTATTACCATTGGAAGAGCAGTAAATATTTGAAGACTTTGTCCTGCAATAAATTTTTTATAGAAAAACGTTGTTGCTTTGGGAGGACCTGTCGTTCCAGACGTATACATAAGCATTGCTTTTTCATCAAAATCAATCTCTGCTTCAATATCATTATCTGGTGCTTTCATTAATTCTTGTAACGGTATCATTCCATGTGGGATTGTAAAATTATCCGGTGCCTTACTAGCATCAACTATGACTTGCTTGATTTTCGGTAGCTGATCTTTAATATTTAAATATTGCTCAAGCATGCTCCAGTGTATTATTAAGACCTCACTATCGCTGTGATCAATGATATACTGTAAAGTTGCACCCCTAAAAGCAGTATTTATTAAAACCACATATGCACCAAGCTTAAATGTGGCGAATAATGTGTATAAAAACTCGGGACAATTAATTTCCATTAAAGAAATTCCAGTGCCCTTGCCTACACCTAACTTAGATAACCCATTTCCTACACTATTAGATTGCAGATGCATATCAAGATAAGTATACTTTTCATCGATACCTTTGTCAAAATCTCTTATGTAGGTTAAAAAAACCCTGTCGCCTATAGTTTCTGCTTTGTTCTTTATGACATCATTAAAAGTAGTTTTTGCTGTAATTCTCAATTTTTTGGCTGACATATTAATTTCCTATTTTTCTCATTTTTTTCATTAATTTATTTTTATAAAACAATTCTTAATTTACTGATTTAAAATTCTTAAAAAAAATAAAATATTTAAGTAAAATTAATTCTATATAATTTATTCCTGTATTTCAGGACCATCTGCTCCTTCCCGGAACCATGTCACTGGTCTATATTCACGTGGCACAATTCCTTCTTGTTTGAATGCAGGATAACCGATACAAAAGCTTGTGACGGCGGTCCATGGGGATTTAATACCTAATTTTTTCTTTAAAGGAGGCAAGGTATTAATTATATTCGCTATAAATCCATTCCAACAAGCTTTAATTCCTAATGAGTTAGCCACTAAATTCATATTCTGCCCGCATATACCGATATTCAAAGCAGGACCGGCAATAGCCCTTTCGTCACCGAGGATGAGGATTATTACTGGAGCACTTAAAGCAACACTCATCTCTTCCTTGTTTCTAACAACAGATCCTACTCCTCCTAAGATAACTCGTGGATCAACGGAACCTGGCGTAAAAGGAGGCCCCTCAATTAGAGGTACGAGATTCTGTACCATTTTATCACTTTTATAGGCCGCATAAAAGAACTCTAAAATACCTGTAACTCCCTTTTCGATTTCTTTAATCAAAGCTTTATTGGTAATAACAATAAACTTCCAAGGTTGGCAGTTCCCCGCACTAGGTGCAAATCTTCCCGCTTCCAAAACCCTCTGAATTAAACTCTCAGGTATGGGTTTATCCTTGAAATTTCTCACACTCCTTCGCTCATAAATTGCACTTTCGATGGCATTCCATTCCGTAGGATTTCCATCCTCATCCTTAGGCTCAAGAGGCATTTTAGCAAGTAGAGGATAAGAATCAGTTTTCCAATACCCTTCAGTTACGTGGTAAGGTTCGACTATTATGATTGCATCCGAAGGACAGGCCACCTTACAATTATAACAGCTAAAACATTCATACTGTTCTTTCATTGCTGGAAAGCCACCTTCATCTAGTTCCCACGCTCGAAATGGGCAGTTTTTAATACACAACCCGCACTTGTTACATTTATCATGGTCGACTTTCATTACTCCCATATGGACATGTTCCATATCAGGCCGCAAAATATCTTGAAATTTTTCCAATGGCATAATTTATATACCTCTGTTATTCATCCTTTACAATATGTTGTGAAGTATCATATTCATAACTATATAAATGGAATTTATTTGGACTTAATAGATAATTCGGATCAACGGTTTTCTTTATATCTTTAAAGAATTGTAAAAATTCGGGAGTATATGCGCCAGCTTCCACGATGGATTGTGATATTGACTCACCTAACCAATAATGTACTCCTCCGTAATGAACTTGATGGCGTAATTTTTTATGCCAGATATTCATCGCAGCTTCCCGTTCCTCATCAATATTTTCAGAATGCATCCCTCCAACAACCACCAAATTCCCATTAGGTAAAAACATTAAGATCATTGCTAATAAATCTACATTTCCCGGTGGAAATTCCTCTTTATGCTTCTTATAAAATTCTCCACTTTGACTAGCAATTCCCGGAAGAGTTGAAATGGGAATTTTATGACAGGTCGTAAGGCTTATTCTTGTTGGACTAGGAGAAATTGCCCAATGAAAAAAGTTAAATCCATATTTCAATGTAAATCTCCAATTTTTTGATAATTCTGCTTCTAAATTAACTTCCTGAAATTCAAAGGGACGAGCAACCTCGTCTTTTGTCATGATTTTATCGATTTGTTCTAAATAAATATCCATTATTCTCTCATCAAATGCTTCTAATCGAATCGAAAAAACGGGACCCTTCAATTTGGGTCTTTTTGGGGGCTTAAACTTAGGATCAACATTTCCTGAAGCAAGTAAAACTACCAAAAGTGGATAAGCTACTAAATCACATATCGCATCGCCTACATGTTTCCTTAATTCATGACCCTTTTCGAAAACTTTTTGCCAATCATTTTTATTAAAAATATAATTACGTTGAGCTCTATAAGGGGCATATGGAAATAATCTTAAAAATGCCTTGGTTTTTATACCCATTGTACCAACATCTCCCATGAACAAACCTGTAAAATCTGGGGCGACACCATACCGACAGAAAGGAGTTGCATATTTATTCGCGGCAGAACCTGTTCTTATTATAGTTCCTTGAGGATTAGGGAGAACCACTTCAACTCCTAAACAAATATCTGGCACTAAACCGTATTTAGTAGAACCAAATCCCGCAGTGGCATTAGACAGACCTCCACCAATTGTGGCAGCATATCCGCTTCCGGGACCAAGAACTCCAGTAGTATATCCTTTAGTATGCAATACGGAGACTAAATTACCCCATGTAATTCCACATTCAACCTCACAATAGTAATCATCTTCATTAATTTCCAAGATGCGATTCATGCGTGTAAGATCCAAAAGAATCCCACCTTCTGTTACTGAACCTCCTACTAAATCAGCTCCTCCACCACGAGGTACCATTTTAATCTTGTACTTATTTGCAACCTTAACTATTTCTGAAACTTCTTCTGTAGTTTCAGGTCTAACGATCATATCTGCCCATCGGTCTGGAAACGCGGGATCGACATTTCGGGAATAAGCAGCTTTCATGAAATCCTTATCGGTGATATAATCAGATCCAACAGCTCCTTCTATTTCCTTATAGGCATCTTTTACTTTCGACATATTTATCACCCATATTTTAAGATGTAATTAAATTATATTATTTCTAAAATCTTTATAAAACTTTACTTCGTCAATTAAGATTTCAATGTATATTAGTAACAACGAAGAAAACTAAAAAAATTATTAAAAAATTAGAGATTTCTTGAAAATACATGCACACAACTGGTAAAACCCAACATAGGTTGACCCATCGTGTGAGTGAGAGCCAAATTTAGATTTCCATCAGGAACCTGGCGTTTTGCAACTTCTTTATCTTTTCTCATTTGGAAAAGTACTTCGGCAATCTGTCGGACACCTGTAGCTCCAAGAGGATGCCCGCAAGAAAGAAGGCCTCCTGAAGGATTTATAGGGAGATCTCCATCTTTTTGGGTTATTCCCTCATTTAAAATCTTTGGACCTTCACCTTTTTTGGCCCATCCGAAATCTTCAGAATGTAAAATTTCCGAAATAGAGAAGCAATCGTGTACCTCGACAAATCCATTTTTATAGAAATCTTTTGCTTCAACTTTTGCCATATCATATGCCATTCTTGAAGATTTAATGTTAGGCATAGCTGATAGATTTGAAAGTAAATCCATGATAATAGAGCTTGTCATGGCCGAACCTTTTACCCAAACGGGAGTATCAGAATATTTTTTGGCTAATTTTTCGCTCATAATAATGACGGCAGCAGCTCCATCAGTTTTAGGGCAACATTGGCTACGAGTAAGCGGGGGATTAATCATTTTATCATTTAGTACCTCGTCGACTGTCATAATATTCTGATATTCTGCTTTTGGATTATTGTTCGCATTCGTTCTGCTTTTTACGGTTACACTTGCGAGATCTTCTTTGGTAGTTCCAAATTCTGCCATATGACGATGAGCGGCAAGTGCAAAATAGCCTGGTGGACCCATCAACCCGAAACTTGCCATCGAAATGTTCTTTGCCATGGCTTTCATTTCAAGTTTGAATCTGCCTGTTCCCCCGGCAGCTTCTCCCATTGAACTATCTTTCATTTTCTCTATTCCAATAACTAAGGAAATATCACTTATACCTAAAGCTACATCCATCCAAGCCATCCGAAATGCATTCGAACCAGAAACACAAGCATTTTCAACCCTTGTAATTGGAATCCCTATGATTCCAGTCTCATTAACAATTTCATGTCCAACGCCTACTCCTCCAGTTGTGCCCACATAACAAGATTGAATCTCTTTTCTGTCTATCCCGGTATCTTTAATCGCGTCATTCACAGCATCTCTTCCCATTTCAACATATAAAAGGTCATGATGCCTTCCGAATGGAAAGACCCCTGCCCCAACTACGGCTACGTTTCTCATTTTTCTTAATCACTTCCCATTTTAAATTTTACTAATAATTTATCACTTACGAGTATTACATCTCTATTTATTTTAATATCCTCAAATGGTTCTTGTGAAAGTATCGCCCCGAATACGTCAATATGATTCCCGTTCTCCGTATCAAATCTCGCGACCGCATAGGGATAAGGAGGTTTTATACCTCCTACCATAGGTTTGCTAAATGATATCGTATAACTCATAAGTTTCCCCTTCGGACCTACTAGATAATCTGAGATATTCATAGATTGACATTTATTACAATAATCCATTCGAGGAAAACGAATGTATTCACAATCATTACATTTTCCTGCGTTTAATTTGCCTTCAACAAATAAGGGATGTCTTTTCATAATTGAAAATATATTCTTTTATTCTATTAATTTTAATTTGGTTGATTTGACATTTATAATTACTTGTTTTTCCTCATAAGTTCATTTACTCCCGTATTTCATTTTGGAAAACCTTTTAATCCTTTTTCCCTTTGGACACCTAGAGAATTAAGAGCCCACGATACTAAATTATACTGGCCAACAGTGAAGATAACATCCATTAATTGGTGAGTATTATATCGTTCTGCGAGAGCGTTCCAAACCTCATTGCTAATGAAAGCATCGATATAAAGTTCATCTACTGCACGGAGTAAAGTCATTTCAAATGGATCCAATCTTGCTGCGTATGGACCCTCTATAATTCTCTGGATTTCTTCATCCTTGAGTCCTGCCTGCTTTCCTATAACCACATGTTGACCCCACTCGTATTCTGAACGGCAGAGCCATCCGATACGTAGAATGAGAATTTCTCGATCTCGTGGAGGCAAAGATGACTTGAATAATACGTGGTTCCCAAAGACACGCCACCGTTTATATAGTTTTGAATAATTGGCCAGTGTTTTCATAATATTAAGGACTGGGCCACTACTTCCTTTTCTTAAGCCATCTATAAGCGCTCGAGATTCTTCATCCCATTCAGATTCTTCTAAGGGTCTTATTCGAGGTTTTGAGAGACGTTTAGGTTCTTTTCTTTTGATTTTTTTTTCCATTTTATTTTATCCTTTTTTTTATTATTAATATTTTTTGATTTTCAAATGTAATTAAATAATTATACTATTTCTTTTCCATGATGGCAGCTAAGAAGTCTATAATTAATCTTGCTGCCACTTGAGCCGTGATTCCCGCTGGATCATAAAGTGGATTCACTTCAACTATATCGAACCCTACTATATTTCCTTTTTCGGGAAGAGCTGTGAGCATTTCCCTCATCTGAAGATAATTAAAACCTCCAGGTTCAGGAGTGCCTGTTCCTGGGGCACATGAGGGATCCAGAGCATCAATATCTATAGTGACATACAAATTTTCGGATTCTGGTATTTGATCTATCACCCATTTCATTCCTAAATTTATCGCTTTCTCTGCGGTGATTATATTAGCACCATACTTCATTGCTTCTTCTGTCATGTATATAGGGTTCACTAAACCCCTAATCCCTATTTGAGTTATTTTATTTACATTATTTAACTCTGATGACCTTTTAATAGGATTTGCATGGCAAATTTTAATTCCGAATTCTTCATTTAAGAAATCCGTATGGGTATCAAAATGAACTATATCCATTGGTGTTTTTTTAAATGCTCTGACGACTGGAAAAGTAATGGAATGATCACCTCCAAGAACAATTGGAAATACCTTTTTGCGTATTATATCGCGTACTGACATAGTTATTAAATCCAAATTTAATTCGCTTAAGGTGGGAGCAACAGCTATATCACCATAATCGATAATTTTAGTTCCTCTAAGCTTAAATCTTCCGAGCTCAACATCATAAATTCCCTTTTCCTTACTAAAGAAAGCACCATAAATCTGGGAAGCTTCTCTTATGGCTCGTGGACCATATCTTGTACCTGTTCTATTAGTTGTTCCTTGATCTAATGGAGCTCCAACAACAGCGACGTCTATGTTTTCTAAAATTTTTGTATATGGGAATTTACAAAATGTCGGAATCCCTACAAATGGCAAATCTGAACCAACATCACTCATATTTTATACACCAAAAATTGATTTTTTCATTAAAGAATAGAATTTTAGATAATTCTATTTCTATCATAATATCGAAAGCTTTTTAATTTCAGGATTAAACCATATAATCTATTTAAGTTTTATTATTCTCTACCTGCCGGTAAATTTTGGTTCTCTTTTTTTTAAAAAAGACTTCATACCCTCTCCAAAATCATGTGTTCGGATATTTTTACAATATAATTTGAATTCATTATGCAATGAGGGAATCATTTCATTATATTGTGAAAAATTAAGCATAGTTTTATTGTATCCTAGACATTTTGTTGGTAATACAGCTATTTTCTTGAGATAATCTTTTGAATTTTCTCTAAAATCTGACGTCGGATATACTTTAGTTACTAAACCGATATCCAAAGCCTCTTTTGCATCAAGATATCGGCCAGTTATTATTATATCTGTTGCTCTCCCAAACCCCACTATTCGAGGAAGGAGCCAACTTGCCCCGCATAATACACATATGGCTCGAGATGCTCGATAATCTCCTATTCTTAGATCATCTGAGGCAAGGCGAATATCACAAGCTAATGCTAATTCAAATCCAGCACCAAGACAGTGACCATGGAGCAGTGCAACCACAGGTTTTTGGATTTCTCGAATAAGATATAACATTCTTTGATGGGGAATTTCTGACCCATCCTCTAATGGTTTGAATTTTACGCCATCTGGACCCATATCCTTTAAATCATCTCCCGAACAGAAGGATTTACCGGAACCTTCAATTGCAAGCACTCTTAATGCTTTATTTCTCATATTCGTCTCAAGCACATCTACAATTTCCATGATCAAAGGATATTGCAATGCATTGAGGTGATTTGGGCGATTAAGAGTTATAGTACCAATACCTTCCTTAAATTTATAGATAATATATTTATAGTTTTTTTCTGAAATAATATAACTCCCCTTTTGAAGGATTATTCTTTATTATAAGTGGCTAATTGGGTATTATGTGTGAATTATTAATAAATCTTCACAAACAAATGCTTTTCTTAATTATTATAAAATCTAAGAAAAATATTTATTATCTATTAGTGCTAATTAAGAATTAAAATTCAATTAATTAAAAGTTGTGATATAATTGGATATCGAAGAAGCAATCTATAAAAGGCGTACAATCCGAAGATTCAAGCAGGATCCAATCCCCATTAAAACTCTAAAAAAACTAGTTGATTATGCCCGAGTTGCCCCCGCCGGGAGTAATATACAAAGCGTTGAATATATCATTGTCCATACACCTGAAATGACGGCAAAAATATTTCCATTAGTAAGATGGGCCGCTTCACTTCCGAAAAAAGATCGAGATCCTGAGATTTTTAGGCGTCCTACCGCCTACATCATTGTTCTCGTGAATACAAATATTAAAAAAAGCTATTTTGAATATGATATTGGTGCATCAGTGGAAAATATTCTTCTGGGTGCTCTGAAATTCAACATCGGATCTTGTTGGATGGGATCCTTTAACGGAAGAAAAATTCGACCCCTTCTTGAAATTCCTGATTATTATGAAATAACACATGTAATAAGTTTGGGCTACCTTGATGAGGAATCAGTCATGGAACCATATAAAGATTCTTTTAAGTATTGGAAAGATGAAAAATGGATTATGCACGTTCCTAAAAGAGCCTTAGATAATATTATTTTTAAAATAATTTAAACCCCTTTTTTTTAATTAATTTACTTAAATCTTTTTCAATAATATTTATATATCAGAATACTTGAATGTATTTTATGAATTTCGAACAATTAATTTATGAAGAAAAAGATCAAGTTGCTTGGATAACTTTAAATCGACCAGAAGCCTTAAATGCTTTGAGTATGAAACTTTCTGATGAAATTGTAGAAGCTGTTGAAAGAGTTCGTCAATCAACTAAATTAAAATTTGTTGTTATCAAAGGTGCGGGAGAAAACTTTTGCGTAGGTGATGATATAAAAGAAATGATAAAGTGGGGGGATGCTAATGAAATCACTCGAAGAGCTCGGTATTATCAAAATATGGCTAATCAGCTTGAGGAATTGGACAAAATAACAATCGCAGCAGTAGATGGTTTTGCTGTGGGTGGAGGTTTGGAAATAACAATGGCAGTTGATTTTGTAATTGCTACAGAAAGGGCTAAATGGGGTATGCCTGAAGTTGATGTTGGGATCACTCCAGGATGGGGGGGTACAACCAGATTAGCCCGATTAATAGGGCGCCGTAGAGCTAAGGAAATCAACTTAATCGGAGCATTACAACCTGCTAGGCGGGCAGTTGGATGGAATTTATGGAACCGAGTTGTTCCAAATGATCAGCTGGATGTTGAGGTAAAAAAGTTATTAGAAGTACTTACTTCTAAAAATCAACAAGGATTACGCCAATTAAAATTTATAATAAATCGTAATGTTGAATGTGATTTATACACTGCACAAGGATTTGAAGTACTATCCGCCGGGTTGACCGCAGCAGTAAGTGGCTTCTGGAAAATAAAAGATGCAGATCAGGGCAAAGGGGTTTTAGGCTTTTCGAGAAAGGATGGTCTCTGGAATAAACGTAGAAGCTTAGCACGAGGATTTTGGGTAGATTAAAAATCAATTTTAGTAATAATATTCTTTTTTTTCATAATTTTTTTATAAAATTTTAAATAGGAGTAGAACTAATGTTTCTACCAAAAAGTATATATTATTCTTAATCAATAATTAACAAGGGTTAGAGAATAATTATTTTTTTTACATTTTGGAGTTAAAGTACGTTAGAAATGTCAATTGATAAAGAAGAAATTAGAAGAAAATTTAAAGAACTATTTGATTGCTCATTAGATTTTATATATGTAAATGATTTAGAGGGGAATTTCATTGATGCTAATGATGTTACTTTAACAACTCTCGGTTATGAAAGAGAAGATTTGCCAAATATTACCTTTCAAAATCTATTAGATGAAGAACAGTTAAAAATAGCTATTGAGAATACAAAAGACTTAATAAAAAAAGGAAAACAAGAAAAACCAGGAATTTTTAAACTTAGAACTAAAGAAGGCAATTATGTCTATATTGAAACATATGGCATCCCTATAAAAAAAGAAGGAAAAGTTTACGCTATTTTTGGAATCGCAAAAAATATTACTGAGCTTGTAATAGCAGAAAAGTACTTAAATGAGTCTGTAGATAGATATCGTGCTCTATATGAAAATACGCCTTTTGCTATAATATTAATTAACTCTAGAGGAGTAATTATTGAGTGTAATCCTAGAACTGTCGAATTGTTCGGATATAAAAAAAATGAATTAGTCGAAAAAGAATTCAGAATACTTCAAGCTATTCAGCCAAAAGATATACCTGTGCTTCTTGACCTCTTTAAACGAATGGTAAGCGGAGAAGTTTTACATCGTGTGGATTTACAAATGCAAAAAAAAGACAGAAATTTAATTTGGACAAATCTACAGGCTTCACTTGTTAGAATTGGTAAAGAAATCTTTGTTCAGGCAATATTTCACGACATAGATCAGCATAAAAAGGAAGATCTCGCAATTCAAGAGGAACTTGAAAGATTAAAAAAAGCAGTATAAATACAAAAAAAAAAGGAAGGTATTTATTTTTTATTACCAAATCTCGAATTTTTCGTCAAGTTTAGTCCCGTAAACCAGTAAGTAAGGAATTAGCAAGTCCCATACACTCTGAAGGGCATTAATTAAAATAACCAATACTATCCAATATTCTAAACCTTGAGATCCAAAAAGAGCTAAGTACACAATGATATTTAAAATTACCATAACAACAATTCGAAATACCGTCCCTAACAACCCATAAATGATGTATTTCTTTCGATCTTTTAATATTTTGCTTTTTAATACACCCTCTTCGCGCTTATATAACTTTAGCAAGACAATAGGAACTATAATCAATGATAGGGTCGCAGCAAATTTCATTAATGGACCAATTGGTGCAAATGGATCAAAGGGCATTAGAAGGATCATACCAATAATGCAACATAATATCCCCGCTATAGGACCGAATATCAAAAAGCATGCTACCCATATAATTGATACTGGATCGAAAAATGCCATCCCTTCCGGCGTTCTTGGTAAAATCGGAACGAGAAAAACGGAAACTACGAGAGAAAGGGCACTAAAAATAGCAGCTCCTGCCAATTGTATTGTAAATTGGGTTCTTTTTGGCATAAAGGTTTCTTTTTCTTCTGAACCAGACATTTTTTTTCTACTTAATTTTGAGTGATCTTTTTTATATTATTTAAAACATCTCAATATCTCACTATTTATATTAGTTTCGAATAAAGATTTATATTTATTTACATTC
>JAHQWS010000236.1 GCA_029856295.1 Promethearchaeia archaeon | reverse complement strand
CATTTAGATTGAAAGGTTCAAAATCAAAGAGTCTGGAAGATCGCCAGAACATATCATCAAACCATCTGGTCATGTCGCTGAAAAATCGGTCTTTCTCTCTAAACATCGATAAAGGAAAATTTTTTATAAATAATTGTTAAAAATTATCTTGACTTAATTTACTTTGACAAATATGGATTTAATGAATCTTAATAAAACTGAAGGAAGGGCAGAGTTGTATTTAGATTTAGCGGGAGTTATGATCGTCGCTCTAAATAGCGATGGGATAATTACTTTAATGAACAAAAAGGGATACAAAATACTTGAATATGATGAGGGGGAGTTAATTGGAAAAAATTGGTTTGATACTTGCGTGCCCTCCTATTTACGAAACCAAGTTTATGAAGTATTTAAAAGTTTAATGAGAGGAGAAATAGACCCCGTAGAGTTTTATGAAAATCCTATTTTAACTAAAAATAATAAATTAAAGACTATAGCTTGGCACAATATTTTGCTATATGATGACGATGGAAATATAATAGGCACGTTAAGTGCTGGAGAAGATAGTACTAAATTAGATAGGATGAAATCTGAATTACTTGAAAGGATAGCGCACGAATTAAAGACTCCATTAGTTTCTATTAAGGGCTCAACTGAAATTTTATCGATTTTTTATAAAGAGGAATTAACTCCAAAAATAGTTTCATTATTAGAAATAATTAATCGAAACACATCTCGTCTTGAGAATTTAATTAACAATATTTTAGAAGCTTCCAAACTTGAAGTAGGAGTTTTAACCATCAAAAAATCTGGAAATAATCTGGCAACCTTAATTAGGGAATGTGCCAAGGATTTACAAGATTTAGCAGAAATTAGGGGGCATGCTATTGAACTTAAAATACATAACGAGTTAATAACTCAATTTGATTATCAAAGAATCAACAGTGTAATGAATGACTTGCTAATCAATGCAATAAAATTTACTTCCCCAAATGGAAAAATTTTGATTTCATCAGAGATTTTAGATGATTATTTTTTAATTTCAATACAAGATAATGGAATCGGATTTACAGAAGAAGAGAAATCTCAAATCTTCAAACGATTTGGAAAAATTGAACGATATGGGAAAGGATGGGATGTTGGTATTGAGGGCTCTGGACTTGGACTATATATTTCCAAAAGAATAATAGAATTGCATGGCGGAAAGATCTGGGTGGTATCAGAGGGGAAGGATAAAGGCTCAACCTTTTACTTTACTTTACCCTACTAAATTAATGTTTCTTATTCCTTAAAACTAAAAAATCATTTTTTCCATTTTCTATACCGATCTACAAACTCATCAATGAAGAGATCGAGGAAATTTGGAGCAATTGCTGAAGAATGAGGCGTTATTAAAAGATTCGGACAACCACGTAAAGGAGAATTCATATCTAAGGGTTCTTTTTTAAATACATCTAGATATGCTCCTTTTATAATATTATTTTTAAGAAAATATGCTAGATCTTCCTCATTAATTGCATTGCCTCGTCCAATATTATAAATATAGCAGTGACTTGGCAGTAATTCTAGTTTTCTTTTATCAATTATATTATCAGTTAATTTATCTCTCGGTAATGCTAAGATAAGGTGATCTGTTTTGGGTAGAATTAAATCAAGATTATCAATAGTAACTATTTTATCATTTTCATCAAAAAAATCTGGTGGGTTAATTAAAGTCCTTTTTAATCCAGTGATTTTAGCTCCAAATGGTTTTGCTAACTTAGCAATCCAGTTTCCTATTTTGCCAAATCCTAGTATAACAATATTAGATCCTTTTAAAGTATCACAATAAGGCTCAATTTCTTCACGAGGCCATTGATATTTATACTGAAATTGGGCCGCAAAATACAAACCTCTAATAAATCCCAGAATAGCACCAATTACGTTTTCAGCTATAATTCTTCCGTGAAACGCACTATACGAAATAATCATTTCTTCTGGCGCTTCTATATTAAACCAATCCTTTCCCGCGGATGGTGTAGCAATCCATTTCAATTTCGGCGCGATTTCTAGCCATTTTTGGTTAAACACCCAGACTAATGCAATGTCCGTATTTATTAAATTTGCTTTAAAAGATTTGGAATCTTTATGCAGTGATACAGTACATTCTGGAAGTGCTTTCTCTAACATATTCTTCTGATCTTCAGAGGCGTTCCAAGACTTGACTACAGGGTTGGTTAGCCATATACTTATATGCATACTTACTGTTTAACCATTAATTGATTGAGAGTAATATATTTTTTAATTTTTCCTTAAAACTTTTCCTGCTAAGGCTTTTGGGTAGAATTTATCTTTTTCTAGTACTAAGGTGCCATTAATAATGACATATTCTATTCCTTCAGATGGTTGGTAAGGATTAGTATAAGATGATCGATTATTAACCGTTTTAGGGTCGAAAATGGTAATATCTGCAAAGGCACTTTTTTGTATTATGCCGCGATCTTTAATTTGCATTTGTTTTGCGGGTAAGGAGGTCATTTTTCGAATTGCCTCTTCTTGGGACATAACTCCCCTTTCTCGAGCAATTTGTCCTAAGACTTTAGTAAAATTACCATAAGCGGCTGGTGATATTGTTTTTAAGCCAGCACCAACTATATCTGTTCCAATGGAACAATTAGGATCAGAAAGAAGCTCAACCACAAAGTCTTCTGCCAATGGATTATTGAACTGACCAGAAATTACATATAATTTTCCTTCTTCTTCAATAACTAACTCAATAAATGCATCAATTGGCTCCAATTTTAACTCATCTGCTATAACTTTCAATCTCATATTTTCAAATCTTTTATTTTTCTTTTTACGGAAACCTGCAAGTACTGTAGATGCATTAAAGTCTCGATCCACCCAGTATTTATTTTCCCAAGGAGGCCATTTAAGCTTAAAAGTTAAAATTTCTTCAATAACTTGCTTGCGAATTTCAGGTTCTTTAAGAAGATCCAAATTTATCCCTCCATCAAAAAGCCATGGAGGAAACCAAGCAAGGGCAGTTGTAGAGGAATTTGGCCAAGGGATATTGTCATGATTTATTTTAACTCCACGTTCCATTGCTTCTTGAACTAATTTTAAAGATCGTTTTCTAACTCTTCCAATTCCTCCCCCACAATGATGAGAAATTTGTAAAGGGATATTATTTTTTTCCGCGACTTGGATCATTTCTTCAATAGCATCAGCATATAATTTACTGAAAAGTCCTCTAGTATGTGGTACAATTGGTAATTCATACTCAGTTAAAACAGATGCCAATTCAATGAGTTCCTCTGTATTAGAGTACATTCCAGGAACATAACCTAAACCAAATGATAGACCGAATGAACCTGCCTCAATAGATTCTTTTAATAATCCCTTCATTTTATTAATATCTTCAGAATTAGCAAAACGCGCTTCAAAGCCCATTACATTAGTGCGAAGGGTATTATGACCTGTCAAAATCGCCACATTAAGAGTTTGGCCTTTTTTTTCCAAAAAATCCAAAAATTCTGCCATTTTAGTCCATTCATATTTAAGCTCCTCATATGGCAAAGCAAAATTCCAATATGTGTTTATTAATTCCTCATATTTATGGTTAATCGGAGCTGGACTATAGCCACAATTACCTGAAACTATGGTTGTAGCACCTTGGCGTATCCAATTCTCCAAAACACTAATCTGTTGTGATGATGGAAGTAAAAAATCAAGATGGGAATGTACATCTATAAATCCTGGGGCAACAGCTAATCCTTCAGCATCAATGATCAAGGATGTTTCTTCTTTATCAAATTTTCCAATATCTTCAATGCGATCTTTATCTATTAAAACATCAGCTTTAACTGCTGGTTTACCTGTACCATCTATCACCAACCCATTTTTTATTAAAATATCTTTAGCCATTTTTCTGCTCCATAGTATTCGATAATAATTTAATTCCTTAAAAAAATTTAAACCTTAATATTTAGGTTTTTTAACTTTTGAGGATAAATCTTATATACATATTTGTCTTATTTTCTTAAGGAATTAAAATAACATCCAACCCCTTAAATGGGGTGAAATATAGAACCTCTCGTAAAATTCATCTACTACACAGGATAATATAAATGATTATCTATCAAACTAGTTTCTAAAAATTTACGGGAAACAATGATAAACCAATCATTCAGTAATGTAGTTAATAGCTACAATATCCAAAACTTACTATTTTCACCCCACACTTTTCTTTTCTTCCTTTTAAATTCATAAACTAATAACAAATTCCGTAAAAATTTAAATGAATAACCAGATAATCTTCTTAGATAAAATCTTTTTTTATTTCTTTTTAGCTATGAATAACAGAGAACGAAAAGATAAAGAATTCAAATATAAATGTATTCAATGTGGGAATTGTTGCCGAGCAGGATATGAGGTAGTTATTGAGAAAGAAGACATTGAAAGATGGATAAAACTAGAAAAAAGTGATTATGTTCAGTTTATTCAAATTGACCCTAAATGCATTTCTCCTACTGGATTAGGAGGTTATCACATAGAAGAGATTAACACTTTAAAAAGAATAGAGGAAAAATATAAGAAAAATGAAGCAATTGAAAAGCTGGAAGAATTAAAGGATTTCATTCTAAATAACCATATTTATATCGGTAAAGGTTCTCCTCTGCCTATTTATACATTTTTACCAGATTTAGGGAGAACTCCTATCTTAATTCCTAAGAATTTTCAAGTCATATTCGAAGGATTAGAATGGGGCTTGGTTTATACTTTAAAATTTGAATTAGGAGGGTATTGCCCATTTTTAAATGAAAATCTTTGTTCGATTCATAAGATAAAACCTAATGTATGTAGGAGTTTTCCTTATAATAACAAAGGGGAATTAAAAATTGATGAGTACTTTATAAAAATCTGTAAAGGAATTTCGAAAGATTCCTCTTAAAACTTCTAAGCTTTCTATTAATTATTGCTTTTCTTTCCGATATGAATTCTTGAACATATCGACGGTTTTCAATCAACTAAAAAATATGAAAACAACGCAATCGAATTTATAATAAATGTTTTTAAATTTATTGCCTTAATAATTACAAACTAAACAATTTTTTAAATAATTAAAAAACTAAAATAATGGAGCTTAATAATTATGCCAAACGGATATATGGGTAAGATATTATGGGTTAATCTTTCAGATGGAACGTTTAAAGAAGAAGAACTGCCCGAAGATATATATCGTCAATATCTTGGAGGTTATGGTCTAGCTGCAAAATTAATTTATGAAAATATGCCTGCAAAAACCGATCCTTTAGGGGCTGATGCGATTTTTGGTTTTTTCCCGGGCTTATTAACTGGCACTGTAGCACCCTTAAGTGGTCGTTTTATGGTGGCAGGAAAATCGCCCTTAACGGGAGGGTGGGGAGATTCTAATTGTGGGGGGTATTTCGGTCCCGAGATTAAGAAGTGTGGGTATGATGCAATTTTAATCAAAGGTCAGTCTGATAGTCCAAAATATATCACTATTATCGATGATCAAAAACAGATTTTAGATGCTTCGGATCTCTGGGGATTAGATTGCGTTCAGACAGAAGAAAAATTGGAAGAAAAACATGGTAAAATACAAGTTGCAAGCATTGGTCAATCAGGAGAAAAACTATCATTGATATCTGGAATCGTAAATGATAAAGCGAGAATTGCGGCAAGATCTGGTTTTGGTGCGGTAATGGGATCTAAAAAATTAAAAGCAATTGTACTTAGAGGGATTAAGAAAATTGAATTAGTAGATAAAGATTCATTACTTAATGCTACAAAAGAATATAACGAAGGTATAAAAGCAGCTTCAGTTGGAGCAATCCAAGCTTGGAAAACATTAGGAACTACTTTTGGAAATGTAATAAGTGCTCAAATAGGAGACACACCTATAAAAAATTGGGGTGGTACAGTAGCAGAAGATTTTCCTATGGAAAGGTTAAACAAAATTTCGGGCGAAGAAATAACCAAATATAGACAAAAGCCATACGGTTGTTTTTCATGCCCCGTTCAATGCGGAGCTATAATGAAAGTACCTGAAATCGGATTAGAAGAAACTCATCGACCAGAATATGAGACATGTGCCTCATTTGGGCATATGTGCTTAAATGATGATATTATGTCTTTATTTATCATAAATGATTTATGTAATCGAGCTGGGATTGATACTATTTCAGCGGGAGCCTCAGTTGCATTTGCTATCGAATGTTATGAAAATGGATTAATTAGTAAGGAAGATACGGGCGGACTTGAAATGACTTGGAGCAATTCCTCTGCTATTATTGAATTAACTAAAAAAATGATCAATAGAGAAGGACTTGGTGATATTTTAGCAGATGGTTCTAAAAAAGCTGCTGAAAAGATTGGGAAGGGAAGCGAAAAATATGCTATGCAAGCTGGCGGACAAGAAATGGGAATGCATTCTCCAAAATATTATAAAAGTTTAGGATTCGGTTATGCGTTTGATCCAACTCCTGGAAGACATACAATACCTTCTTTGGATATGATGGTAGGAGGTCCCTTAATGAAACCAAATGGTTTGTTTGAGGGGTTGACCTTACCAAAAAAGTTTAAAAGACCCGGCGATGATCGAAGTGAAGCAGAAAAATTGACAGTAGCTCTTGGACAAGTAATTAGTAGTGTTGGATTATGCGAATTTATAGAATTCTTTCAAAAATATCCTTTATTTGAAATAATCAAAGGAGCAACTGGCTGGGATCTAAATGTAGATGAAATTATTAAAATTGGTATGAGAATACAATCGCTAAGACAAGCATTTTCGTTACGAGAAGGAGTTAATATCATTAACAATAAGTTGCCTGAAAGAGCAGTTGGAATAGATTATTTAGAAGAATTTAAAGCATTTTGTCAAAAATTTGGTTGGAATCCTGAGAATGGTTATCCCTTAAAGGAAACATTAACAGATTTAAACTTGGATTTTGTTATAAAAGATTTATATTAATCTTTTCTTCTTTTCTTTTTTTAAAACAACTCAAAACTATTTTTTTATTATTCTTTTTTACAACGGGGGAGCTAGGATTTTCGTTGACTATCAATTGGAAGATATCAGATCTAGCATAATGCCCCACCACGTCGAACGTCGGGGATATGCTGGAATAAATGCTTCAGGAAAAAGAATTAATTGTGCTCCTTGATCTGCGGCTTCAAAAATCGATTTACACGTTTTTCCTAACTTAACTTTGAGATTGAAAAGAACGGGAGCGGCCTGTAAAACTGCAACTTTTACTTTAGGCAATATTTCTTTCATAATTTAAATCATTTACCATTTTATTTATCATTTTAATTGTAATCATTAGTAAATCTTTTTTTAAAGTTAAATAGAATGATTCTAATAAAACACAAAAACCATAAAAATTTAAAAGAATAATATTATTTAAGAAAATTCTATATCTTTCAGAAGTGAATTCTCATGCAAAATATTTTAGTTATACGAGGCTTAGTCAAAAAATATGGGTCGTTTCCTGCTCTTGATGGCTTTTCTTGCGATATTCCCAAAGGTGTTACTGGCTTATTAGGTCCTAATGGTGCTGGGAAAACCACCTTCCTTCGAGCAGTTCTTGGTATTCATCCCTTCGAGAGTGGTTCAATCAAATTCCTCGACTATGAGCTTCCTAAGAACTTGTTAGCAGTAAAAGATAAAATAGGTTATCAACCAGAGGTTGATACTAGGATTCTGAAAACATCTGCCATGCGTTATGTTACTCATATGGGTACTATGGCCGGTTTATCCCGAAATACCTCAAAACAAAGGGCCTTTGATACTTTGCATTACGTAGGGTTGGGTGAGGCACGATATAGAGACATGAATACGTTCTCTCAGGGAATGATGCAGAAGGTAAAACTTGCTACAGCTTTAGTTCATGATCCATTACTTTTACTCCTAGACGAGCCTACAGCTGGCTGCGACCCAGAGTCTCATGAACAAATTCTTGATCTGATTTCGGATCTTGGAAATAACCATCAAAAAAATATCTTAATTTCGACTCATTTATTGCCAGATATTGAAAGAACTGCAAGTTATGTTGCCGTAATGAATCAAGGAAAAAAAGTGATACAAGGAGATTTAAACACAATACTACAACAAGATGATAAAATAATTAACTTGGAGGTTCGTGTAAACGGGGATCATAATAAATTTGCTCAGCTATTACAAAATAATGGATTTGAGGTAACAAATGCTACCGAGATCATTTCACTTAATATTGAAAGGGATAATGATAAAAAATACTTATCAATTTTTAAAATAGCTCAAAATAATGGAATGAATATTAGGATGATGACTACTCATCGCCAGTCTTTAGAAGATGTATTTCTCAATGAAATTGCAAAAAATCAGATGGAGAACTAAAAATGACAGAAGACCAGAAGAATTCAAATTCAACTGAATATCTACAAAAATTTACATATCGATTATATGATGGTAAATTTCAACCTAGATGGATGCGAGTTTTATATTTAATTCGTTTTGAATTGATATCAACTTGGCGTAAAAGTAAGTTTGCTAAAGTTTTGATGATAATTATCCTTGTTTTTAGTTTTTTTTCAATATTGGGTGCAGCAATGTTAAAATCAATAGAAACCGACGAGGGCGAGGGGAAAGTGGTGATAAGAGATGCGTTAAACGAATCTATTGCTAGTTATTTCGCAATAAATCTTTCATTTATTCTCTCAAATTCTGATGGTATTTCGTATGGATTAGGCAGGGGATTAGGCATGTTGTTGTTAATAGTCATAGGACTCGCGGGTTCTGGGTTTTTTGCTGATGATAAACATGGGAAAGTAATTGAAATCTATTTATCTAGATTAAAAAAGAGAGAATACCTCACTGGAAAGGTTGGAGCAATTGTGATTTATATTAACATACTTGTCCTCCTCCCACTAATTATAACGGGGGTTCTCTTCGTGCAATCATTGGAAAAAGATCACGAAAAATTTTTAGACTTTTATATGGGCATTATTATATATTCGGTACTTTGTTCAATAATACTTGGTTTATTTATTCTTGTTCTGTCGATTTTTGGTGAGAAGCGATCCTATGCTAGCCTTATATTTTTCTTAGTTTTTCTTTTTGGTACAATTATAGGGCAAGTGATAGCTGTAGAGAACTTAGATAACGAGTTTTTCTTATTAATCTCTCCATCAAATTTCCTGGTTTTATTAGCCTATGTTTGTTTAGGTGATTATGATTTAGGCGTATGGGATGAGAAAAAAGAAAAATATATCGAGCTCAATCTAAATAATGGTGTCGGTCTAGAGTATTGGCATATATATCTTCAAGCATTTCTCTTTATATTAATTTTAACTTTATTTTTAACCTATAAAATATGGAAAACGACAACAGAGGAATTATAAATGAGTAAAGTTTCCAATAAATTTGATGTTATAGCTAAACTTGACAATGTAACAAAATCTTTTGGAGAAGTTGTTGCTGTTAGCGACGCTTCATTTTCTATCGAAAGGGGAAAAATAACAGGCTTTCTTGGACCAAACGGTGCGGGAAAAACAACTTCAATTAAAATGATATTAGGATTAATCAGACCTCAAAAAGGAAGAGTTAGTTTATTTGGTGAAAATCCCTTTTACATTTCTAGAATAAAACAACTTATAGGATATATTCCTGAAGTAGAGGCTTTTCCTAAATGGATGAAAGCTCGAGATTATCTTTATTGGCTTGGGCGTTTTCAGCTTACAAAAAAGGAGGCAATCCGTCGAACAGATGAGGTTTTAGAAGAAATTGGATTGTTAGATGTATCAAATAAACGCATCAAGCAATTTAGCAAGGGAATGAAACAACGAATGAAGATTGGACAATCATTACTTCATAAACCTGTGCTAATAATCGGGGATGAGCCTTTCAATGGTTTGGATCCAGTTGTAAGAAGAAAAATGTTTGACTTATTTAAGGACTACACTCGAAAGTATAATTCTACGTTTTTTATTTCATCTCACATACTTTTTGAAATAGAGAAAATTTCTGAGACGGTTATCTTAATGTACAAAGGGAGGACGATTGCTCAAGGCTCGCCAATTCGTATTCGAGAGATGATTGAGGATCAACCGCACTCCATCCAAATTACGGTAAGAAACTCAAAAAAATTATCTACATTACTTATCAATAACGCGAACGAAGAGGTTGTGTCACAAATTCAATTTCAAAAAGATGTCCATTCAAACGATGATCAACTCGTAGTTTTAACAAACAAACCACGAGAATTCTATAGCTTGGTGACGGATATTGTATGTGATCACGAAATACCCATAATAGAGATAAAAGCTACAGATGAGGGGCTTCAGAACTTATATAAATCACTAACAATAGGATAAATGGTGAAATCATGACTAATGCAAAAGATGAAATTAACTCAACTCACTATATTGAAGATATTATTCGCGCTAAAAGTGTAAAAAAACTAGTTTTTGATCAACAAGAAAAATTGATCAATAGCGTTAAAATTGGTTTCAAAACCTTTCTTAACAGTAAAAAATGGTTGATTTACCTCGCCTTCGCTTTCGTGTGGATTCCCGTCATATTACTTATTGAAGATTTTGATCTAGAAATCAAAAGACCAGACGAGGCGTTCATTGACGTTATGTTTGACGTATTATTTCCTGTAGTATTCATTTTTGGCTGTTTATTGCTTAGCCTTCCTCTGAGCGCTGATGAGATCTCAGATCATTCAATAGAACTTTACCTCGTCAGACCAATCAAACGCGAAGTCTATTGGTTAAGCAGATGGATCGTCGTAAATGTTGTAGTTTATTGCGTTAATATTATAATATATTTTATCTATTATTTATTCGTTCACGCATTCGCAGAAGAGGGGACTTTTGCAGGTATAGAAGAGAATCTACTTGTGTTTGGAAAGGTTGCAATTATACTCCTTCTGGCCACATTAATCTATTCTGGATGTTTTCTACTGGTAGGAATGATAGGTAATCGAGGTTTGCTTCTAAGCTTCATGCTAGCGATTTTTGAGTTATTTATTATTAATTTCTTTTTCCTGAACAAAAATCCCTATATTCCTCAAAACAATATTTACAAAATTGCAAACGACTTATTACCAAATCATGTCGATTTTGACACGCCAGATGATTTAGAATTACTGAATGCGTGGATATATGTGACTATATTTCCAATAATTGTATTCTTTGTGGGTACTTTTTATCTTAGAATGCGAGAGATTAAATAAATGTAATTGAAAAATAAAATAAATAAATCCAAAAAAAAAGATAAGTAATCAAAAAATAAAATAGAAAGTTTGAAATTTTAATAATTTTTGATTTATTAATATTCAGGAATCATCTTTAGCGCAACGTCCATAGCTTCGATAAATTTATCATTATCTTCAGGGGTGTGCTGCATGCAAGTAAACGCTCGATTTCCGTACTTTGTTATCACTCCCTCAGACATCATTATGGTTGCTATATCATCCACACATTGTTTTCGAAAGACAGCTTTTGGTATATTAGCCATATCCCGAATATCCATACATAATGGCGAGAAAGTTTCATAGTGAATAATTGATTTGTAGTTATAAGCAAAATATGGGCGCTTATGTTCTTCAAAGAGAATATTTATTTTTTTAACTAAATCATCACCAACCTTACCGGCTTTATCTATAGCATTTTGTTCTTCAATAAATTTAATACCCCAATAAGTAGCAGCTACTGAAAGGGGATTTCCTCGTATAGTGCCACTGACAGACGCCTTCTTACCTGAAACATCGATACCACCCTCTACAACACTCATAACATCTTCTCTTCCCCCAATAGCTCCAGCAGATGGATATCCTTGAGTAATTATTTTGCCAAATACGGTTAAATCAGGTTTAACGTTATAATACTTTTGAGCGCCCCCAAGATCTAATCTAAAACCAGTAACTACCTCATCAAAAATATATAATACTTCGTATTGATCACATAATTCTCTCACTGTTTTATGAAATCCTGGTGGAACTGGAAGAGCTCCTGACTCAGCTCCTAAAGGTTCTACAATTACTGCCGCTACCCCGCTTCTCTTTTCTGACCATTTTTTAAGATTTTCTTCTAATGCTTCAAGATCATTTGGTGGAAGGGATACTGTATCTTTATAACAACCTCGTGGGATTCCATCTGATTCCATAGCACCTGAAAAAGGAATGTGTATATCGTAGTTTAGTTGATCAGACCACCCGTGGTAAGATCCTCCGAATTTAATAATCTTATCCTTACCCGTGAAAACTCGAGCTATACGAAGAACAGCCATATCCGCTTCTGTACCAGATTGAAAGTACATCATTCGTTTTATTGACGGGACATGCTTCTGAACTAATTTAATAGCTTTATTTTCCCACTCACAATTCCAATATAGATCTGGTGGAAGATCATTGAGAACTTTAACTATTTCCTCTTTAAATGGAGGGTAGTTATGGCCCAAAATGCACGCTCCAGCACTCATTAAATAATCAATATACTCATTATCATCCACATCCCACATTCTAGTACCAAGTGCACGTTTCATTGTAACGGCATATGGATCTTTAAGACACATCTGATGTTGGCTACCTCCAGGTATTAATGCTCTCAACTCATCAGCTAAAGGCTTTGATTTAGGAGATTTATCAGCTATTTTTTTGCGTACTTTTGCCATATCTTCATCTGAAAAACCTTTAACAGGATTATCTCTTATAACCGCAATTCTATTCTGAATTTCTTCATACTCCAATGTTTTATCACTTTTTTATTACTATTTTTATTTGATTATAAAAAAAATAAAACTCTAGTATATTTAAAATTTTTAATAATTTTTTTATATTAATTTTTTATATTAATGCAAATTATAAATATTATTAAATTGAGGTAAATAGAAAAATGCCAAGAGTTATAGATTTAGTTGTTGAGGCAATTATTCAAGCAGGGATAGATCACGCTTTTTGTTTGCCAGGAGGGTACACTCAATTTTTAGTAGATGGGCTCTATCAACACAGAGATAAAATTAACGTAATTGTCTCCCGTCATGAAGGTGGTGCTTCTGCGATGGCAGATATGTACGGTAGGATTACTAAAAAACCTGGACTTTTATTAGGTCAAGGATTGTGGATTGGTACCAATGGTGCGTTTGGTATTGTAGAAGCCTTTCTTGCCGGGTCCCCGATGTTGATAATAACGGATGTTTCAGATTGGGATAACATGAGTCTTCAAGGTGCTTATCAATGTGGATCGGGAGATTATGGTTCTGTTAATCTGCCAAATATATTTCGTTCAATGACAAAATTTACTACATTTGCTACATCGCCTAAAGACGTAGTTTACGGTGTACAACTTGCGATAAAACATGCAATTTCTGGAAGACCTGGTCCGGCAGCAGTGATCACCAAAATGACTTCCATTGGAGGATCTATTGATGACCTAGCTAGCTTAAATCCACCAATATACCCAACACAGGGGTATCTTCGCGTGAATCCACCTAGCATTGCAAAATCTGATGCTGAAAAGATGGCAGATTATTTAATCAATGCACAGAATCCTGTCTTAGTATGTGGGAGAGGTATTCATGTTTCAAGCGCTTATGAAGAAGTACAAGAACTTGCCGAACTTATCGGAATGCCCGTTGCTACAAGTTATATGGGAAAAAGTAGCATTGCAGAAACCCACGACCTCGCTTTAGGCGTGATGGCCAGTCGGGGACAGAAATTAGCGACAGACCTTATAATTAAAGCAGATACAATTCTTGCCGTGGGAACTTGTCTTGCCCCTGACAATACAAATAATTGCAGTAAAGATTTTATCGATATTGAAAATCAAAAACTACTCCATATTGATATCGATCCCCGCAATGCAGCTTGGACATATCCGGCAACCTTAGGTGCTACTTCTGATGCAAAGTTAGGCTTAAGGTCGATAATTAACGCTATTAAAGCAAAAAATCCACAAATCGATGTACAAAAGAGGATTTCTGATATACTAACATTGAAGGCAAAACCCGAAAATGAGTTTTTCACCAATAAATGGTATGATTCAACTAAAGTCCCTATAGAACCTGAAAGGATCGTAAAAGAACTCAATGAATTGGTTAAAGAAGAAGATTTGGTTGTTTTAGATGCCGGAAATAACAGGATATGGTTCTGCAAAATGTTCAAATCAAAAAAAGCAGGACAAGTTATTGGGCCTGGTGGTGCGGCCGGAATGGCTTGGGGTCCCTCTGCTTCGGTGGCTGCTCAACTGCTACATAAGCAAGGAAAGGTTATTAGTACGGTAGGTGACGGCGGTATGATGATGTCTCTTTATAACATTGAAACTGTGAAGCAATATAACATACCTCTCATGTACTTAGTGTTTAATAATCAAAGCTTAGGAAATGTGCGCGATTTCTTTTCGAGAAAAAGTAGACCTCTTGCAGAATATCCTGAAACGAATTTTGCAAAAGTTGCTAATTCTATGGGAGTTGAAGGAATTCGTGTTGAAGAATTAGACGATCTTAGACCTGCTCTTGAAAAGGGTTTAAAAAGCGATAAACCTACGGTAGTTGATGTTATCACAAATCGAGCTTCGCATTTGCGAGTTAGAACTTCATTATAAATTCTCTAATTAATTCTTTTTTTTCTCTCTCTTTTTTTCATTACTTTACTTTTAAAAGACATAGTTTTTAATAGAAGTTGAGGTGAGTAACTACATAACATTAAGTTAAGGAAGTTAGATAAAAATGACGGAACAAGAAAAAATAGAATATAAGTCATCTTATACATGGATCTTCTCTATAAATTATTTTAACCAGGGCTTAGTTACTAGTATCTTATCTGTAATTGTTCCAATATACATCCTATTAATGATTGCAGAAGGGGGGGCAGCGATTACACCCACCGATGTCGCCTATATCGCCTCAATTATTACAATCCCTTGGGCAGTAAAGCTATTTTTCGGAATTTTTGCTGATAAATATGGATTTAAAAATGTAGGAAGGCGTAGACCGTGGATATTAAGTACTTTATTGGTATCGGCAGTAGGGTGGATGATGCTTCCCGTTTTGATAACACCTGCGAATGTTCTTTTTATTATAACAGTGTTAGGATTCATTATCAATTGCGGGACCGCATTTAGTGATACAGCTTTAGACGGTTTCATTATTGATATTTGTCCAAAAGAGAAACTGGGTCGCGTTCAAGGATTTGTATGGGGTTTACGATCAATAGGGACGATAGCAGGAGGCCCTGTGCTTGCGGTCTTAATAGTTTTAGGGCAAATCTCTGTAAATGCTATTTTTATAGGTGAGGGTATTTTAACGGTGTTCTTTGCAATATCTATTCTGGTTGTAAATGAAAAAAAAGATTTTCCCAAAGTAAGGCTTAAAGAAAACTTCAAGGGAATGTTTAATACCAGTAGAGATTGGAAAACGTATATGTTTGCTTTAGCAAATAATATTATGGGAGATGTTATTGTTCTATTTCTAGCCATGTTTATTTTGATAGAAATGGGGGTCATTGAGTTGAAAGGTAGAAACATAACCCTTGGGGAAAAAACACTTGAAGTATATCTTTTTCAGGCAAATGTAACCCTGATTATCGCAATAGGTATAATAATTGGGGCAATTCTCGGAGGGATCATAGCCGACAAAAAAACGAGAAAGTTCGCGATTTATTCGGGGGTAATATTAACCACAGCTTCTATTTTATTATTGCTAATCCCCGCAACTTGGGAACTGTTGCTTTTTTTCACAGTAATAATCGGCTTTGCACTCGGTTGGAGACATTCTGCCTATGCAGCAATAGTAGGACAATTAGCTAAAAAACACCCCGAAATGGATAGTACATATCTCTCAATAGCAAATTCCTTTACGAATTTTGGAGCTACCTTAGGGTTGCTTCTAACAGGAATAATTTTCCAAATTTTCGGTAACTATGCGATGTTATTTATCTTTCTTGCTCTAATAAGTAATGTGTCATTAATTCCCTTTTGGGCTATAAATGCTGAAGATTATGAGCATAAATCAGAAGGCAGAGCAATAGTGTCAGATATCAAATAAACTTTAATTTATTTTTAAACCTCCCTACTTTTTTTTTTTAAAAATATCTTTATACTTTCTAAAATTGCCAAAAAAGGGATAATTATTTTTCAGTTAAAAAAAAAAAAAAGAAGATTTGAATTAGAGGCCCAATTCCTTTATTTTTTGTTGATTCTGACTGACTTTATCGGGTTTGAGCTTATACCATTTCCAAAAGATTAAGGCAGCAAGAAGAAGACAGATCATGGGAATTAATCCTAAGTGAACATGAATCCCCCATATTGCTGTGGATGACTGAGTTTCCGCACCTTCTGCAAAACCGGTAAGGGTATGAACTACCGCGAAACTTAAAACTTGAATAATACTTCCTAAGCGGCCAAAAAATTGAAGAATCCCATTATAAGTTCCTTCTTCTCTTTTTTGATATCTTACCACAGACTCATCAACAACGTCCGACATTACAGGAAACAGCATACTCCACCATCCCCCAAGAGTCATGCCCCATAATAACATTGTGATAATAATGAAAATATAAGATTCAAGAAGAATTAATGGTGCTGTAAAAATTCCCATTAAAGTTATTGCTATTAACATAACTTTTCTATTATCATTGCTTTTTTGGGCTAATTTAATCCATAAGGGGATGGAAACTATCGTACCAATTAACATAGCAGCCATTATTAATGTGACCGCACTTGCTGGCATACCCAAGACAAATCTAACTACATAGGGAATAGAAGCAATCATAGAAACTGTAGCAGCTTGATATAAAACATATAGAGATATGAAAGCTATAAATGAAGTAATTTTAAAAGCGTCCTTAGCCTCAACGATAAATGATTCTCTTTTAGGTTTTTTTTCATATGTGAGAAGATATTGATCAATTTTATTCTGATCTTCACGGCAACCTGGGATGGCAATAAGCATCGTAGCGAGACCGAACACCATAACTATTATCCCTTGGACGATATAGGATTGCAAATCTCCAAAATTAATGAATAAGGGAGGTAGAATTGCCCCTAAACCAAGTCCTAAAACTCCGAGCCCTACTTGAATTCCCGTAGCAGTCCTCCTTTCTTTTACATCCCGAAATTTGTCAGGAAACAATGATGAAAAGTTCACATAAAAAATTGAGTGAAGGGTATCAAATAAGCATGTAGTGATTATTAGCCAGACTAAAAGTATTAAGGCTCCGGATTGTGGATCAACTGTAGGAGGCGAAAATACAAGGTAATAACTAAAACCCATGGGAATCCCTCCTATCATTATTAATGGAAATCGGCGCCCCCATTTTTTAGTGAATTTGAAGGGACGATTTGTCAGATATCCTATAAGAGGATCATTTATCGCGTTATAAACCGCAAATATGATTAAGCCTAGGCCAATAAGCCAAACATTCAACCCAATCTCTGCTTCGTAATAGAAAAACACATAAGTATTAAAAGCAATCTGAATAAATTCCCTGCTCATGCTCGCAAAGCCATATGAGGTCATATTTAATTTACTATGTGTTATTTCAATTTCTTCATTTGTCATAATTATAATCCGATTTTTTAAATTATTATATAAATTTTTTATATAATTCTTTATATAATTTTTTATAATATAAATTTCTATTTAATCTTTTTATATTATTCTTTAAGTAAGAAGTGTATGGTAGGATACTAAGAAGATCTGAAAATAATAATTCTAAAAGATAAAAGTATTATGCTTTCCAAAATCGCTTAAAGCGAGCTTCTTGTATTTCTTTTATTGGAAGGATGATATTTAATAGAGCATATGGTTTTTCAGTAAGAGTTGATTTCCTTTGATCTCTCCTTTTGTTTCTAAATTTTTCTAAATTATCCAAGAATTCTTGATATTTTTCAAAATAAAACTCAAATTCTTCCTCATCCAGTAGTTCGACATAGTAATTCACATGCTTTTTGAGGTAAAACTCTTCCAAATTTTCTCTATTTGGTGTTATTTCCCTTAAAATTCTGTCAAGTTCTTCATGATATGGAGTTAAATCGTCAAATATTCTTTTTATTATCTCTAAGGTCTTAGCATCAGATTTAAGATCATTAGAAAGAATTTCTACTATATCTTCTGGAGGTAATTTTAGGAAGTTGAATCCTAACCTTGTGGATTGAATTATATTAGGTTTTACAGAGTAAATTTTTTTGTTTTTTGGCCCTCGTGACTTCTCTTCCCGTGTGTCCAGAAGTCCAGCTTCCTCCAAAACTTCAAGGTGTTTGGTCGTTGTTGGCCAACTTTTTCCCAATTTTTTACATAAATCATTTACACTTTGCTCTTTATATGCCCAAAGAAGTAAAAGGATTCTAATTCTAATTGTTTTATTTAAAGCATCCACAACTTCTGCTTGAATTTTTAATTGTGTTTTCAATTGCTCAATATCTTTCTGGCTTAGGTCATTGTCTTCGATTTTTGGCATTTTAACTTAATAGTAAAGGAAGTATTATTTAGAATTAATAAAATTTAATAAATAAAATGTTTAAATAATTAATAATAAATTTATAATAAAAACTTATATTAATTTTTTAGTTTTTAACCACTTAAAATTAAGAAATTAAGCAAAAAACTAAAAATACTATTAATTAGTGAGGTTAAAAATGAGTGAATCAACTGAAGAAGTAAAATATTCAAAAAAAATACACTGGTCGTATGGGATAGGTGGTTTTTTAGATAACTTTATGATTGCTGCCTTTACTGTGAGGATTATAGATTTTTATGAAAATGAGCTTCTCCTAGCAATTTTCTGGGTAGGACTTGCATTTGGTATTTATGGTTTCTGGAATATGATTAATGATCCTCTACTTGGTTTTCTTTCTGATAGAAAAACCCGTTTTACGAAAAAATATGGAAGGAGATTTCCCTTCTATGTGATTGGAGTTCTATTATACGCATGGATTTATCTATTTGTTTTTACTGTGCCTTTCACTGATCAAATTGGTATGTTTATCTGGCTTCTAATTACTATATGCGTTTTTGAAGCACTTTTTACTCTATGGCAAATAAATTACCTCTCCCTGTTCCCTGATAAATTCAGGTCAACAACGGAAAGAACTAAGGTTGGGGTAACAAATACAGTATGGGGATTAATCGGTATTGTTTTAGGAGTAGCCTTACCACCTATCTTAATTACTTATGGGGATGTTCAGAGCTATATCACCGCTGCTATAGTAGTTACAATACTTTGTTTTATTCTAGCATTCTTTTCATTACCAGGTATGAAAGAGGACCAAGAATTAATTGATAGACAATTACGAATTCTAGAGGAATCTAAAGAAAAGATATCATTTTGGCAAACTCTGAAACATGCTATGAAAAATCGGAATTTTGTGGCATATGTATTGACTTATATGGGCCATCAAGTAATGACGGTCATGTTGTTAGCATCTTTGCCATACTGGAACAAATACATAATTGGATCATCAGATCCAGAATTAGAAACAATCTTAGCAGCAGGTTTTCTAGTAGCAGTCCTTATATCTGTTCCAATATGGAGTTTTATAGGGCGTAAATACGGTAATAAAAACGCATTTATGATGGGAACTTTTTTGACGACGTTTCTCTTTATTCCATTGTTTTTCATTAGTGATTTATTATTAAGCACTATCTTTATTGCCCTCATCGGCGTTGGCATTGGTGCAATATGGGTCCTCATGTATCCTTGTTTTAGTGATGTAATTGACGATATTGTAATAGAAACCGAAAATCGACAAGAAGGTGCTTATACTGGGATTAGAACTTTTTTTGGGAGATTTCCTATTGTGATCCAAGCAATCGCATTTGCATTTGTACATCCACTTACAGGATATATTGCTGGAGCTCCTCCAGGACAAACTTCTCAACCACCATTAGCACAATTTGGAATTCGATTTCTAATGGCAGGGCTTCCGATGATATTCTATTTTATAGGATTTTTATTAATGTGGAAGGTCTATACATTAGATAAAGCATGTGTAGCGGAAAATAAAGAATTACTACAAAGAAAGCTTCTTTAACTTAAATCTCTTATTTTTTTTTATTTCTTTAATAGTTAAAAGTGAATTATTTAAGATTCAGTATAATTAATTAAAAATCAGATTAAAACCAATTATTAAAATAAATAAAATAAAAAAAAAGAAGTTTTTAAGCTATTTTATCATTACTATTGCTTCGATTTCGACCAACATTCCAGCCACAGGTAAATTTGCCACTTCGACAGTAGTCCTTGCAGGAAAATTTTCCGTAACTCCATTGTCTTCGAAAAATTTCTTATAGGTTCGATTCATTTTTCCGAAATCTTTTATATCTTTCAAAAATACAGTGGTTTTCACAATATGTGCGACTTTTAAACCTGCGGTTTCCACAACAGTTTTAATGTTTTCCAAAACAGTTCGAGTCTGGTCTTTTATATTGTCAGTCCCTGTAGCGGGACCTTGCCCTGAGACAAACAGTAAATTTCCGGTTTTAACACCTGGCGTATAAGGGCCAGCTACAGGCGTACCGGGTCTAATATATTCAGCCATATATTAATTAACACCTTACCTTTTAATAACTTTTACCTCTTGCTAAAATTTCCCAACGCCCAATATACTCGTTATCTTTTACAACATGTATGTAGTCGTATAGATTTATTGAGGGGCATATATGGGCAGGAATAAATTCAATTTTTTGCCCTATTTCTAAACCACCGGCTCCTAATGCTTTAAATTGTGTATGCTCTTCATTCATAACCCTAATTTTGGATTTAGGAAAATCTTTAAAAATGGGTTTACCATCTCCGGTGGCAATAGCTTTAGCTCCCGCGTCGGTAGTAAATTCCTTTTTTCCCGTTTGATTTTGTATTGTGCCTAATATTGTAACAGCATAATCAAAGTCAGGATTTACCATGTGCAAATGCTCATCAGAAAATACATACGTACCGGGACGTATTTCGGTAATCCCATCGTATTTTGCACCAAACATATAAGTTCCGGAGCCTGATGTTGAGATTTGATTTATATTAAATCCATTTCTATTCAATAAATCCCTCGTATCAACAATTTTTTTGTAGCATTCATTAGCCATGATTTCTTTTTGCTCCAAGTTCATCATCGGAGTCAAGTGGCCTTCATAGCCAAATAACCCTACAAGCTTTAAGCGATCAGTGTTTTTAATAAGATTCGCCATCTCAAGAACAGGTTCACCGGGTTCTACCCCAGATCTTCCTAACCCTAGGTTAATATCTAGAAGAACCTCCAAATCGGTATTATTTTTTATAGCAATTCTACTTAAATCCATAATATTTTTTTTTGAATCTACAGCACATCTGATCTGGATATATTTGCTTAATTTTGCTAATCTGTCGATATGAGTAGGATCAATAACTTGATTTGCTATGAAAATGTCATCAATGCCACTCTGGGCAAAAACTTCAGCTTCTCCTACTTTTGCAACGGTGATTCCTTTACATCCTGCCTTAAGCTGCATGTGTGCAATAATAGGGCATTTGTGTGTTTTGACGTGTGGTCTATGATTCACGTTGTTTTCTCGTGCAAATTTTGCCATCGTTTCAATATTTTTTTGCATGATGTTATAATTCAGCACAAGAGCAGGGGTAGGTATCTCTTCTTTCCAACTATTATCCATGAGATTTAACTCCTTTTAGAAATTCGATTTTAATAATTGTAAAAAAGCAAAATAATAATTAAACATTTATTAATGCAAAATCAGATAATCTTATTAATAATTCTTGGAAAGTGTTGAACTAAATGGATAAATCTAAAGAAAATACCGAAAATTCGAAAATTTCGAATAAACCGAGCGATACAAATAACTTGAAATATTCATTCTCTATTCATTTATCCTACGGTCTTGGTGGATTTGTTATTCATTTTTTGGCTGCTGCCTTGGCCGTAAGAATAATTTTCTTCTATGAGAATGTATTGTTGCTTGATATTGTCCTTATTGGGATCGTCTTTGTTTTTTTTGGTTTCTGGAATATGATAAATGATCCATTAATCGGCTATTTTTCCGATAAAACTTCCCGATTTACTCAACGATGGGGACGCCGATTTCCTTGGTTTATAACAACTGTATTTCCCTGCTGTGTGTTTTACCTTTTAATTTATATAGTGCCATTTAGGGATACTTTAGGCATGTTTTTATGGCTATTAGTAATATTATGTGCCTTTGAATTTACGTTTTCAGCTTTCAATACTTCCCACCTTGCACTTTTTCCAGAAAAATTCCGAACTGATAAAGAGCGAATGAGAGTAGCTGGGATTAGTACAATCTCAGGACAAATTGGTATTGCAATGGGGATAATAATACCCCCCCTTTTAATTGAACCTAATAATCTAAATTCTTACATTTATGCTGCTTCTGTTGTAATGCTAATAGGTTTAATTTTTGCAGCATTAATGATTCCCGGAATGAAGGAAGATGCGGAGTTAAGGTCTCTTGCATACGAGCAGGTTGAAAGAGGATCTTTTTTACAAACTTTAAAAATTGCTTTGAGACAAAAAAATTTTAACGTTTACCTCTACGTATATTTTGCCCACAGCATTATGACAGTAATGATGCTTGCATCGATTCCTTTTTGGACAGTATACATAGTTGAATCTGATAGTCCAACCTTAATAGAGGCAATTTTAGCCGCATCTTTTTTAATAGCTGGAATATTTTCGGTACCATTGTGGGTCAAAATAGGGCGAAAATTCGGTAATCGTAAAGGATTTATGTACGGAACCTTGTTAACTTCAATATTTTTCATTCCATTACTATTTATTTCGGATATATTTTTAACTATAATTACAATAGGGGCATTAGGTGTGGGGATTGGCGCGATATGGACTTTAATTCCTCCTTGCCTCTCAGATGTGATTGATGAAAGCGTTATATTAACAAATAAACGTCAAGAAGCTTTTTATACCGGAATTCGAACATTTTTCGGTAGATTTGCCATAGTTATTCAAGGTATTGCATTTGCGTTAATTCATACTCTAACTTTTTATAAACCGGGGGCAAAAACTCAAGCTCCTTTAGCATTACTCGGAATCCGAATTTTGATGGCTGGAGTCCCAATGATCTTTTACTTTATAGCCTTTCTTGCTATGAGGATCTTTTATGATCTCACACCTGAGAGAGTACAAGTAAATCAAAATTTGCTTAGAGAAAGAGGAATTTAGCAATAGAAGCAATAAAAAGTAAAAAAAATTAAATAAAAATAGAAGTTTTATTTTTCAATTTGCTTTCCTACACCGTAATATAATAAAAATGCTGTAGCGAATAATGTTAAGCCGGCTATTGATGTAATTAATCTAAATGAGGGATTGTTTAAATAATTCGAAATTGAAGTTAGATATAGAATAATGAAATAATCCATTATTGCCAATATGTAATAAGTCCATTTCTTTTTTATGATTTCATCCTCAAATTTCTTGTACACTTGTATTGAATAGTAGAGTGTTGGTATGATTGCACAAACACTAAAGACTATGAGAGCATAAAGTAAAAATGCTAAAGACCAGACAGGTCTCCAATCTGTGGAAGCATCAATAGTTATTCCGCCATACCATCCAATTGGTCCTAAGCCAAGTAATAAGCCTCCATAGATTACTGCAATTAGGTTGTGCTTTTTAACGGTAAAAACCTTCTCTGATTTTAATACAATTAAAGTAAAAACCAACAAATATACCATGGCGAAACAGAATAAGTAGAATGTTATAAAATGCAAGATTTTAACCAACGGATTTATAGTAAATGAAACATATACAACATTTATGATAGTTGCAGAGGCAGCCAAAAGATAAAATGTACTAAAAAGTTGATTTAAGCGTTTCGTGTCTCTTTTAAGAATCATTAGACCGAAGATAATATAAATGATTCCCATGCCCAATTGCACAATATATACCGTTATAAATCTAGCTGTATCGATTTGACAGAATACCATAATTAAATCCTATTATTATATTTTTTATTTTGAAATTAATTATAATGTGTTTAGATATAGAAATATAAATATATTGTCCAATAAAAATGCTAATTAATTATTGCAAATTTTTTTAAGGTTTTTCAACTAACATAATTGTTATTATCTCTCTAAATGACTTTAGATCAAGTTTTGAATTGCAATAACTATTAATCATATTGTTTAGATAAGATTTATAATTATTGAGTGATATTTTAAGAATTTCAGTATAAAAATCATCATAATTTAAAGTTTTCTACTAATTATGGTTATTAAAATACCAAATTCTTAATTTAAACCTAAGATTAAAACTTAAGAAAAAAAAAGATAAGTTTAAATTCAAAATTGGTTTAATTTATTCTTAAAATCGAAATAATTTAATGCTGGTTTAATAATCTCATATTTAAATAGTTTGAACGGTTAACCCCCCATATAGAGCAGAATTTATGGCAGGCGTACAAGATATTTTTAATGGTATGGCAAAAGAATATGACGATTTATCCGATTTATGGTATTCATGGCTATTTTCCCGACTTCATTATTTTATAGCTAACAAAATTATTTATAGAGAACCTCTGAAAAAAGTTTTAGATATCGGATGTGGAACAGGATTTCAATCATACCTTTATTCTGCTGCTGGTTATAATGTAATTGGGATTGATATTGCAAATGAATTACTTGAAGTTGCAAAAGAAAAAGAAACGGGATTTAATCCTGATAGAGTTGAATTGTTCCCGGAATATTTTGACTATGTGGCACAATATAATCAGAAAATAAGAAATATTCTAAAAAAAAAAATTGGTAAAATTGATTATTTCCCTCCTAAATTTTATTTTGGTGATGCCCAGAATATATCTTATAATGATAAAAAATTTGATCACATAAATTGTTGCGGTAGTACTTTAAGTTTTGTCCCAAATCACAAAAAAGCAATATCAGAAATGGCCAGAGTCTTAAAACCAGGTGGAACATTTCTTATAGAAGTAGAACATAAATGGAATTTTAATTTTTTATGGTATATCTTAGATCCCATAGTTCGAGGAAAACTCCAGCTTAATAAAAGTGTAAGACAAGGATTAAAATTTTTAACTAAAAAGTTTACTCGTAATATTTGGATTAATTTCCCTTTCGGAGAATACAATAAACCAATCAATATGAATTTGAAATTATTCTCAGCCTATTCTTTAAAAAGAGATTTAATGAAGTACGGATTGAAAGTAGAAAAGAAATATTCAATTCATGCCCTCACTAATTTAATTCCTTGTACTTTTCTTGATAACCTTAAACCTTCTAAAAAACTAATATTTCTATTTAAAATTTTAGCACAGTTAGAAGAAAAATTTCCATTCTATCTACCAGGATCTAGTTTAGTACTATATGGTAAAAAATTAAAATAAATAAATTCAGTAAAAATTCAGTCTCATCTAAATTTAATCCTATTATTTTAAGATTATAGCATCTTATATTAGCTTCAATCTCTGCAATAAACCTGCAACTAAAATTGGTAGAGCAATAGTGGCATCACACCAAACACTCACATATCGGGAATCTAAAGAGTATTTTCCCCATGATTTTGATTCTGAAATTGTACATCCTGATAGACCGCCATCATATTCGGTAGCGGTATGTATTCTAACAGAGTATCTATATCCGAATCCACCAGCCTTAAATTGATTTTTATCAATATTTTCAAGATAGGGAAAAATTTGCTGTGCCCAATTTCTTGGAACCCCCCCTCCAATAATTAAAGTTCCGTAATCTTTTGATTCTTTAATAATTTCTCCGAATTTCTTAACATCATCGAAGATTCTAAAATTTATATCAAAATTTTCTGTTATCGTAAATCTAATGAGATCTAATGCCAATTCAGAATCAGATATAGCTGGGACAAATACAGGAATGCTATTTTTCGCTGCTACAGAAAGGATACATCGCTGTTTTATATTCTCACCTAAAAATTTTATAAAATCTGATGGGGCCATATCGATCTTTTTATCGGGAAATATCTGCGATATTAATTTGAATAATTGAGCTTCTGCCTTGTTATAATTCTCCTCTGGAAGGAAAATATCATAAATCCTATTAATTCTATGATTGAATAAATCATCGTCATTTACATTCGAATTTCCTATATAATGTCCTACATTGGAAAAAACATCCACTAAATCATGCGTTATATTTGCTCCTGTAGTAACTAAAACATCTATCAATTTATACTCCATTAATACACAAATAAGATCCCCCATCCCAGCTGGAACCATAGCTCCACTCAACGCTAAAACTGTCAGACATTCTTTATTCGTGACCATTTTCTCCAGAATATCAAGTGCCTGTCCTAAATTTCGACCTTGAAACCCAGTATATCTAAGTGCTGATAAAAGATCATCCATATTTTTGACTTTTTTTACATCAAGAGGTTGAATTTTTTTCAATAAATAATCTTCTTTTCTATGATGTTTCATATTTAGTAAAATACTTTAAATATTAATAATTTTATTTATATTAATAATATCAAATAACATATAATTTATCGAATCATGTCACTAATTCCAAAAGATGTATTCTTTACTAAAGGTAAAGGATATCATAAATCAGAATTAGGCTCTTTCGAACAAGCCTTACGTGATGCTAGTATTGAAAAGTATAACCTTGTGAGCGTCTCTTCAATATTACCCCCCTATTGTATTGAAATCCCAAAAGAGGATGGTTTAGCTCAACTCCGTTCGGGACAAATTGTGTATGCGGTGTTTAGTCGTGTCTCTAGCAATGAATATAATCGTTTGATTTCGGCTTCAATAGGAGTAGCTAAACCTGCGGATCAAAGAACATATGGTTATTTAAGCGAACATCATGCCTTTGGCGTAAAACCTGAACATGCGGGAGAGTTTGCTGAAGACTTAGCTGCAGAGATGTTAGCTACGACATTGGGAGTTGAGTTTAATCCAGAAGCAGATTATGATGAGAAAAAAGAAATTTACAAAATGGATGGAAAAATCGTTGAGACCAAAAATATTACTGAATCCGCCACAGTTAAAGAAGAGGGGGAGTGGCTAACCGTATTAGCTGCTGCTGTGTTTATACTTTAATTAGAATTTTAAACCTTTATTTTATCCATCTTTTACTATTAAGAGTAACATTATTTATTCGTATATAATAAATTGTTTGATTATGTTTTTAATTAATGGCGAGATTGCTTTTTTCAGGATAAAAAATATTGGTTCTGAATTTTACATTAGAACTTATTTTAACATTAATAGTATTCTTATAAATAGGGCAATATGGATTATTGTTCCTACGTTTCCATAGGCAAGTTATTAACTTCTTATAGAAAGAACATCACAGAAGGTGCCATAGATAATAGAAAAATTTAAATAATATATTTGTTATATAATAAAATTGATATAACATATTATTTAATAATATAATTAAATGTCCGAAAAAGGTGATATATGAATGAGGCCATATGAAATTGAAGGTCCTAAAAAGGGGAAAAGTCTAAATCACGATGATGATGATGACGATTGGGAAGATTACGATAGTGATGATTGGGATAATGATGGAGATTATGAAGCTGAGTGGAATGAGGATGCAGAAGATGATATATATGAATCCCCCAAATCTTATGACCGCTATTAAAGACTCTAAAGAAATATAAATTAGAATAAGTCTCATTTATTTAATTATTTAAAAAAACTTTTTTTTTAATTGCTGCTTTTATCTTTTAAAATTATAAATTATATAGCAACTGATTATATATACACTCAAATTGTTATCGTAAATACATAGTGATTTAAATAAGTTGATTGAAAGCTCAAATACGCTCGATGAAAGTGAGATGAAATACTCGTCTGCTAGTCATTGGTCGTATGGTATGGGAGGATATATATTGAAAGAGAGAGGTTTATAATTCAAAAACCCTTTAATTTTAAATCTATATCCAATATCTTTTTTTAGTTTTTAGGAGCTATATGGTTTTTTTAATTTAAAATCCGAAAATAAAAGAACTTTAATCAAAACTTAAATTTTAAATCATAAATATTAATTAAATTAAATTTGAAATTAGGGATTTAACATGTCTATATTAATAAAAAATGGTTTAATAGTTGATGGAACCGGCACTTCTGGTTATAAAGCAGACATTCTGATTACGGATGATAAGATCGTTAAGATAGGAGAAAATCTAGATCCAAATGGAAATAAAATAATTGATGCTTCTGGTAGAGTGGTAGCTCCTGGTTTCATAGATATACATAACCATAGTGATCTTACATTGTTTCAGTCAACAAAAATAGAGCCATACATAATGCAGGGTGTTACAACTCTTGTTATAGGGATGTGTGGACTAGGCATTGCTCCAGCTAATGAAAAAGTAGTAAAAAGCTATTTTGATTTTCTTAATAAAGCATTTATTTCCACAGGAATGGTATTTGAAAGCTTACAGGATTATTTTGATGAAATTGAAAAGAAAGGAGGCATCTCAGCAAATTTAGCCTTTTTTATACCCCAAGGAAATGTAAGAGCCTGTGTATTAGGATCGGAAGAACGTATTGCAACTGAAAGCGAATTAAATGCTATGAAAGATATCGTAAGAAAAAACATGGAAGCAGGAGCTTTTGGTTTATCAACAGGATTAGTTTACCCTCCAGGATTAGTGACTCCAACAGAAGAACTAATAGAAATATCGAAAGTGGTTAGTGAATATGATGGCATTTATGATTCTCATATGAGAAATGAGGGAACATGGGTAATAGATGTTGGAATGAGTGAGTTAGTGAGAATTGCACGAGAAGCAAATGTAAAATCTCATATTTCTCATTGGAGTGTAATAAGTAAAAAAAACCTCAAAAAAATGACTTCAAATGTTATTGAATACATGAAAAATGCACAAAACGAGGGGCTTAAAATTTCTGCTGATGTTACTGT